>JBCCVV010000449.1:0-1999 GCA_039194925.1 Bacteroidota bacterium | reverse complement strand
TTGATTTTAAGGCTTAGCGAAACGAACCTTTAGAGGGCTTCAAGCCCTCTAAAGGTTAATTTCGAATACTGTATATTGTGGGGCAAACGAAACTTCACTTACTTCATTTGTACTAAAACGGAATGTTTCGTTTATTGATTTTTTTATTGCGATGCAGCTTTTTGCTTGACTGTGTACTTTAAGTTAATGTAGGGACCTATAATCTTAAAAATTAATTAAAAATTTAAATACAGCAAACATGAAGGGCAAGTACTGCATATATATGGTATTTTTCGTTTCTCTGATCTTTCAATCTTGTCGTAAAGACATAGATGATCTTGAAATCATAAACCCTGAGACTTCACCAATTGCCAGAGTTAAAAGTTCAGTACATGGTAATGTTACGGGCAGCACGGGTGAGGTGATAAGTGGAGCAATAGTAAAACTGGGTAATGAGATGGTGGAAACAGACGAAAACGGGGTGTTCAAATTTATAGATCAGGTTCTGAACAAAAACGGAGCGTTTATTACCGTAACGAAAGATGGCTATTTTACAGGATCCAGAAGATTCTATCCAACCATTTCTGCAACCGGTATAGTAAATATTGAATTAATCGCATTGGATATTATTGGAAGCTTCAATTCGAATTCGGAAACTACAATCAATCATGAGGGTATGCAATTTGATTTTCCGCCAAATGCAATCGCTCGTGAAGATGGGACAAGCTATAGTGGTACAGTTCATATTGCAGCAGCGTATCTGGATCCTACAGATGAAGGTGATCTGGACCAAATGCCAGGAGACCTTACCGGTAGATCTGTGAATGAAGAGCTGGTAGCGCTGAAGAGTCTTGGTATGATCGCTGTAGAATTATTGGACGATGCTGAAAACAAACTACAAGTTAAAGAAGGGCAACTGGTAGATGTGAAAATCCCAGTTCCTATCGATCTTCGGGCAACCGCTCCGACCTCTTTGCCAATGTGGCATTTTAATGAAGAAATTGGACTTTGGGAAGAAGAAGGAGCCGCCGACCTTGTGGATAATGCCTATGAAACATCATTGAGTCATTTCTCTTTCTGGAATTGTGACATACCAAGAGAATATGCTATTTTGAAGGGCTCTGTTTTGAATAGGGGAGTTCCATTTCAAGGTATAAAAGTGGTGGTGACGGATGTGGATGACAATTCTTCCGGATATGCAATAACCGACGAAAATGGAATGTTTTGTGGATTTGTACCCGGAGGTGAGGAGCTGGTGTTGACCATGTATAATCAATGCGGCGATGAGATCTATTCGATGGTGATTGGACCGTTAGAAGGTGATGTGGTGCTCGATCCAATAATCTTGAATGAAATCCTGCTGGTTGCAATGATATCAGGCACGGTTTCCAGTTGTGAAGAAGAGCTGTCCGACAAGGTTTATGTGAAAGTGGAATATGGAGAACAAATCTATACTTTTCCAGTACTGGACGATGGTTCTATCCTTGGTCATATTACATATTGCAATGGAGTAAGGCCCATAGAGGTATCGGCATACGATCCAATAGCAGGATTGACAACCGGAATCTTAAACTTTGTTTTGGAAGGTGATATTGATGTTGGAAATCTCCAATTGTGTACGGAAGATCTATTAATAGAGCATGTTATTCTTGAGTATGGTGATGTGACAAGAGATCTTTTGAACGAGGATAATTCTATTTTTAAAAACTATGGTGATGGTTATTGTAATCTATTTTTTAGTTATTATGTCGGACAAGACTCAGGATACGTCAATTCATTTTATCTTCCCGTTCACAATACAACCATGATTTCATTTGATTCTACCTCATCTATCAACCCTACGGACGCCGGTTTTATTGGATGGGGAAAAAATGGCTTTAACAAATATATTTCTTATAACGGAAAGGAGTATGTTCAAGGGTCAGGTACATTGGAAAACATTAAGATAGGTAATGAGTAGTAGTTCCCAGTTCCCTGAGCGTGTTCTCGGTCGTGTATCCCGTGATGCCTCAGCGGTCAG
>JBCCVV010000448.1:0-2007 GCA_039194925.1 Bacteroidota bacterium | reverse complement strand
TTCCTCTGTTTTAGGATTGTCCATTACTATTTTTCCTTTCTCAAGTATTACAATTCGATTACAGACATCAGCAACGTGCGTAAGATCATGACTTGAAACCAGAAAGGTGTGATTGTCCATTCGCTCTCGAATGATTTTTTTCCTGTTTTCCGCACTGACAAAAGTTAAAAATTTAAAATACTCAAAATCAAATAGATAGGATTTTGTTATTGTTGATTTGGGTGTCCCGATGTAGATTTGGGGTATGTTTTTGCGTAAGAAGCCTAATAAATCTGGTTCGGTAAGTATTCAGGTTATTCAAAAGGTAGGACGTTCTAATAAAGTGGTCACCACCATTGGTTGTTCTTCTGATCCTTTTGAGATTGAACAATTATGGATAAAGGGGAAAACTTATATCTCAAAGCGTTTGGGACAAACTTCACTGCCTTTATTTGAACAGGATACTGAACAGTGGTTTGCCACTGTGTTTTCCAGTATCGAGAAAATTGAATGGGTTGGGCCAGAACTGATTTTAGGAAAACTATTTGATGAGATCGGTTTTGATACCGTTCCAGAGCCACTGTTTCGCCATTTAGTATTAAGTAGAATTATTGATCCGTCAAGTAAATTAAAAACGGCTAGAGCTATTGAGCGATTTTATGGGGTTAAATATAGCACAGATCGTATCTATCGCTATTTAGATAAAGTTGCCAGCACATTAAAAGAAACATTGCAGCAGATCAGCTACGAGCATACCTTAAAGATTCTAGATGGTATGATGAGCATGGTCTTTTATGATGTAACGACCATTTATTTTGAAGCGGAGCGAGAGGATAATTTACGTATTGCAGGATTTTCCAAAGAAGGGAAACATCAACACCCTCAAATTTTATTAGGGCTTCTGGTAAGTAATGATGGATATCCACTGGCTTATGATATTTTCCCGGGTAATACCTATGAAGGACATACAATGCTTCCAGTTTTGGATTATTTTAAAACAAAATATTCCTTAGATAAACTCATTGTTATTGCGGATGCAGGGTTACTGACCAATAAAAATATGGAAGAACTCATGGAAAAGGGATATGAATACGTCTTAGGAGCTCGCATAAAAACGGAAAGTAAAGCCATCAAAACTAAGATATTGGAAAAGCCTTTACAAGAAGGTCAACATATCATAATCCCCAAAGGCAATACCAATCGACTTATTGTACACTATTCCGCACAACGAGCGAAGAAAGACAAATACAACAGAGATAGAGGGCTTAAACGATTAGAGAAAGACCTAAAAAATAATAAGCTCACCAAAAGTCATGTAAATAATAAAGGGTACAACAAATATTTGATATTAGAAGGCGACTTGACCATTTCAATCGACTATACCAAACATGAGGAAGATGCCGGATGGGATGGACTGAAAGGCTATATCACCAATACAACATATGATCCAAGGATATTACTAAAGAATTACGCCGAATTATGGAAGATTGAAAAAGCGTTTAGAATATCCAAGACTGATCTACGAATACGCCCCATCTATCACCGATTGCGAAATCGCATTGAAGCCCATATCTGTATATCATTTGTAGCGTATAAGATTTATAAAGAACTAGAACGGCAGTTAGCTTTAAAACAGTCAGGTATATCAGTAGCAAGAGCCATAGAAATAATGAAAACCATTCAACAACTCACGATCACTCATCCAGAATCCAAAAAATCAAAATCACAACTGCTCAAGCCTACGGCAAGCCAAATAAAGCTGATCAAGTTATTTGAAAATTAGACTGGGTGTCCCATTTGCGGAAAACAGGAGCCAGCTCCAATAGTGTTGGTGGAGCCCTGCACAAGGTATTATCCTCGTGATGTATTTATAATGCAGTAGAAATCCCAAATTACTATTAACCTTCATCGGCACGCACATGAAAGTACTCCGTCATTTTTTGGATCGTTTCCTCTGTTTTAGGATTGTCCATTACTATTTTTCCTTTCTCAAGTATTACAATTCGATTACAGACATCAGCAACGTGC
>JBCCVV010000447.1:0-2019 GCA_039194925.1 Bacteroidota bacterium | reverse complement strand
GTCTCAAAGTAGAAATAAAAACCATTGTAAAATTGAAAGTCATATTTTAATTCTGCAAAGTTGACAACTTAAGCATAACCATTTGAATATCAATTGATTTCATAATTAACAGTCCTAATAATAAAGTTTATTTTCTACTATCCCCTTGAGAAAAGGAACCTTATTTCTTTTTCGTTTATATTATTTTGCCTGTTCCTAGATACGGTCCAATAAAAAAGCCAGGCCCCAACTACAAGACCTGGCATCATTGAATTAAACTAACTTAATATTAAACAAAAAATTATTCCAAACTGCGTGTTTATTTTGGGGCGTTATTGGGTTACTGACTTAAAATTTGAATTGCTCCAAAACTCAATTTTCAATTCCCAAAAAATCCATCTCCATCAATCAAGTCACCTAAGCCACCCAGAATACTTCCTTCTCCTCCACTGCTTCCAATCTTTCCGTATCCCTTAGCATGTGACAATATCCGATCCGACAATCTACTAATGGGTAAGGTCTGGATCCAAACGGTCCCTGGACCTAATAAACTGGCAAAGAACATCCCTTCGCCTCCGAAAATCATATTTCTTACGCCTTTAACCATTTGAATATCGTAATCTACATCTCTGGTAAAACCAACCAGGCATCCCGTATCCACTCTCAAATGCTCCCCAGCTGCCAATTTCTTTTCGATGATGTATCCTCCGGCATGTAAAAACGCCATTCCATCCCCTTCGATTTTCTGCATGATAAAACCTTCTCCTCCAAAAAACCCTCTTCCCAGTTTCTTGCTGAATTCGATTCCCACTTTTGCTCCTTTGGCCGCACAGAGGAAGGCATCTTTTTGACATACGATCTTTCCCTCTAATAAGCTCAAATCCAGTGGTATGATTTTTCCGGGATAGGGAGAAGCAAAAGAAACTGTCTTTTTTCCGTGTCCTTCATGTGTGAATGCGGTCATAAACAATTTCTCTCCTGAAATCATTCGTTTTCCCGCTGACCATACCTTACCCATAAATGACTTTTCTTCATCCTCTTTTGAGCCATCTCCAAAGATCGTTGCCATTTCGATCTCTTCGTCCATCATGAGCATACTACCGGGCTCAGCGATTACGGTCTCATTGGGGTCTAATTCTATTTCAACAAATTGCATTTCTTCTCCGAAGATTCGATAGTCAATTTCGTGTGCGTTCATTTAGTATTTTGATTTTAATAATGGCTTTTTAGCCGAATAGATTGTTTCTTCGTTCAATATAAGCATGATTCAAACAGAATAATTTCATGAGTTCGATAAACCAGTGAGGAAATTAGATAAATGGAAGCAACTTATGCTATAAATAGACGAAGGGCTTCCTTCAAAATCTCTGCACTCTCTCCTTCCAGCTCTCCATCTTTCGAATAAAAAATTTCCGTTTGATACAAGGCAAGACTTGCAATGATATTGGCATCCAGTGCTTTGAGTGACCAAAGTAAAGATTGCATGGCCTTTTCACCTCTGGGTTCATTTGGGGTAAACGTGATCGCCAAAACTTTCTTCCCTGCCATTTCGCCGGATGCAGTCACCCACTCCAATGCATTTTTAAGCAATGCCGGTTGATTGTGAATATATTCCGGGGTACAGATTATTATACCATCGGATTTAGCAAGTTGGTTCCTCCACTTTATCACAGCTTCTGGGATTATAGCCTCAGGATCATCAATGAATAAGGGCAATTCTTTGATAAGATTGGAATATTGGAAACTCATATAATCTGTAAGTGATGACAGATGCTTTAGAAGTTTTATATTACTACTTCCTGCTCGAGCAGATCCGCTTATTGTTAAAATTTCCATCCAATTATTAATTTTTCAGGATTAAAAATACTGATATCAAATGAAGTACATGGAGCATTATCGTTGGCAATTCACAATCCATAGTTCAGATTAAACAAGTAACCAAGAACCATAAAACTTCAAAATTTTCACGTAAATCTTCTTATAGGATATTTCCTCTTTTCTAAAAAAAGTAAAGAATCATTTCACATATACGTAAAAAAG
>JBCCVV010000446.1:0-2052 GCA_039194925.1 Bacteroidota bacterium | reverse complement strand
GCTTTCCTTGTATTTGGAGCTTTTAGTTTTGCAAATGCTCAATTTCTCACGTATAGCCTTACCAATACCAATCCTACGGTGACCTGGGATTATAAGATGACAGATGCCGGTTCAGGAATTGTAACACAAGAATTGGGAATTCTGCCGGGTACTACCAGAACAGGAGTTGTTGGTGGAGGATTTGGATTTATTCTGGAATTCAAATGTGCCAATTCTAATGGTTGCGGAACTTCTCAAGTCGTTCCAGGTCCTACCACAGGTGTTGGTGTACCAATCGCTTGTGCCGTACCTACTGGCATCAAATACAAGGTAGATACCGTAATTCCATTGTTCCTTTGGCACCTGGAATTAAAATTTGGCTAAGATACAGTATACCATTAGCTTACTAAAACTTGAAGGGTGTTGTGAGCAAAATACCCGTATCGCAAGCTGTATTGATCTGATACTAGTTAAGGATGAATATGGCTTGCCTTTAAAATTATTAAGTTCGTCTGATTCAAGTAGGGCAGGCTGTAGTAGCTCACATGGTGAATTATTATGGCTTGCTTTTCTATTTTCTACATTTTCAAAGTAAGGCACAATTTCATATTTTTACAAAAAATAGATTGTGGTGAGATTTTCAGATTTAAAATACTTGTTGGCGTATACCGTTCCTTTGGCGGGTTTCATTTCATTGCAAACAAACGGCATTGGTTCCTGGACCGCGGTCATCTACGCATTTGTCTTTATTCCATTGGTTGAATTATTTGTCAAAAGATCCGAAGAGAACTTTTCGGCGGATGAAGAAGAAAACAGAAAATCAAATGCCTTTTTTGACGCACTGCTCTACCTAAATCTGCCATTGATCTATGGAATCGTCATCTATTTTTTGATGCTGGTCTCAACCACCACTTTGGCCACTTCCGACTTGGCCGGAAAAATATTCTCGGTTGGAATCGTACTAGGAGCAGGTATTAATGTGGCCCATGAACTCGGACACAAATCAAAATGGTTTGAGCAATTCGTTGCCAAGGCCATTCTACTCCCCAATTTATATATGCACTTCATAATTGAGCACAATCGAGGACATCATTTAAATATTGCAACTCCTGAAGACCCCGCATCTTCCCGAAAAGGTGAAAATGTGTATTTCTTTTGGGTGCGGTCGGTCGTTTACAGCTACTTGGGTGCATGGCAATTGGAAGCTAAGCGTCTGAAGAAAATGAATACGTCCGTTATTTCTCTACAGAATGAAATGTTGGTCTTTCAGATTCTGCAGGTAATTTATCTTGCAGCGATTTATTTCTATTTTGGCCCCACAGGCTTATATTGCGCAATCGCTATTGCTGTTGTAGGATTCCTGCTCTTGGAAACCATTAATTACATCGAGCATTATGGCTTGACACGAAAAAAACTACAAAATGGCAGATACGAACGAGTAGATGTAAGACACTCCTGGAATTCCAATCATGAATTTGGTCGAATTGTGCTTTACGAATTAACTCGTCATTCCGATCATCATTACAAGGCCAATCGGAAATATCAGATTTTACGCCATCATGATGAAAGTCCTCAGTTGCCCTACGGTTATCCCGGTTCAATGCTCTTGTCCTTTGTTCCACCATTATGGTTTAAAGTAATGGATAAGGAACTGGCTAAAATTGAAGCATAGTCCGAAATCACAGTAGCAGTGGCCCAATATTTAAATACAAAGCCTTATGCATCATTGAAACCCCATGAACAGAGGCATACTTTGATCACATTTAAAAACAATGTAAATCCCGACATTTCTCAACCGAAAAATGTAAAATTTCGACACTTTTCTCGCCAATAATTGGCATTCAGAATCAAAAAAAGTCAATTTCTTACATATTCGTTCATTCCACTTGTTCAGGTCTATTTTATGCTCTATACTTGACTTATCGTTAAAGAACAATAACACCCTTAGTAACAGCCCTTAGAAAATTAAGAATTACGTACTTGACTCTGGTAAAGTCTGGTATTTATTGTTTCCCATATTAATTTGAGAAGAGTCAATAACAAAGGTGTTAAGGCTCTTTTCTTTTTTTTAGC
>JBCCVV010000445.1:0-2134 GCA_039194925.1 Bacteroidota bacterium | reverse complement strand
TAATGGGATGTGCTAAAAGTAGTACACAGGCAATATTGAAAGGGTTAAAAATAAGCATGGTAATTATTATCCGTTCGGCCTACAATGGGATACACCAAAACAAGATGAAAATGGGAACTCGCTCGAAGAATCTGGGGTCGAAACTTCTTATACGTATAATGGCAAGGAGTTCATTGATAACTTAGACATTAATCTACATGATTATGGAGCAAGGTATTACGATCCAGCTATTGCGAGATGGACAACAGTTGATCCCTTAGCAGAAAAATATGCACCCTTAATCAGATATGTTTATGTAGCAAATATGCCTATAAGAGCAATTGACCCAGATGGAAAAAGAATTTTCTTTGTTGGAGGTGCAAATAATGATCAGGACGGTTGGAATTATATTCAACGTTGGAGAAGTGCTTTTACAAATGCTGGTGTGAAGGGCTTTAGACGAGTGAATGCTTCAACTGGAAAGATTGGAGACATTGCTTTCACCGCTGGCCATAGAAATTATTCTAGTAGTTATAGAGCTCCAGGAGCAATGAAAGATTATGGAGCAAATCATTCTTCTATAGATCAGGCTGTTAACCAAGTTAAAAGAAGCTTATCTGCAAGTCCTCTTCAAGAAGATGAACAGTTAAATTTAGCTGGATACAGTTTTGGTAGTGTTTTGCAGGCTCAAGTAGCTCTTAAACTTGCTGATGAAGGTACTTATATAGATAATCTTATCTTAATTGGAGCACCAATAAGTGATGATTCCAGCTTATTTAAACAGTTATCAGAAAATGAAAATATTGGAAATGTAATTAGAGTAGATATTGAAGGCGATTTATTGAGTAACCCTCAAGATGTTTTTGATTTTCTTAAAGGAGCGTAACAGAACTCAAGCGATGACGGTCCGCACTTTGATTTAGCCAGACCTGGTAATGAAGCGGATAATTTGATAAATGTTGCCATTGAATACTTAAAAAGTCAAGGAGTTAAATAATCAATTATGAAATATTCACGAATAATTATCTTTGCCTTAACTTACCTAGTCTTATGTTTTTCAAGTATCCTAGTAATATTTGGAATGATGGGTTTTGGAGGCTCTGACAATCTTAGCTTTTTCGAAAAAGTTTATATTTTCTTCTTTAGTTTTCCATACAATTGGTTGACAGAAGATAGAGAGCAAATATTACCAATGTTGGTCGTTAATACTTTTTTTTGGACTGCATTGTTTAGTATTTTGGTTCATCTATATGCTAAAATTAAAAAGGCAACGTAATATACCGTTGTTTAAAGTTTGTGAATTCAAAATCTCGTTGTTTGAAGTTTGTAACTTCAAGATGATATTTATACGATTGAAATAAATTAGAAAATATAGCCTCGGAGAGATCTGAGGCTTTTTTACATTATAGACTGAATTTTCCGCTTAGCAATAAAAGCATCAATAACAGAAAAGATGTGCAGTTTGTCTTCCTCTTCAAATTTAGAAACTTCCAGGATTCTTTTTTGTGTAACCTTATCCATCTCTACATCTACTTTACCGGTCAAGTAATCCAAAGACACATCTAGAATATCGGCAATCTTACGAGCGATCTCAATGGAAGGTAACACCTCATTGCGTTCGTATCTACCCAACACATTTTTATGAATACCCAACTGAGCGGCTAAGGCCGTTTGTGATATTCCTTGTTCTTTTCTAAGTGTGACAACCGTACTTCCAAACTCCATAATAAGAAACGATTTAAGGTGATATTACCTGATTAATTACTAAATATCAAAGATATATAAACTAAATCAGTTCTTCAAAAGCTAAAAAGTTTTGTAAATAACACGAAAATGGTATCTTAGCACCGTTTTAGGTGTTAAAATGTTTTTCAAACTTTTTTCAATGGAGATCCAAGACATAAAAAATCAACTTCCAATATCCCACGTATTAGCACACTACAATCTCACCCCCGACAGAAACAATCGCCTTTGCTGTCCCTGGCATAATGACAAAACTCCATCCTTACAAATCTACCCCAAGACAAATACCTGGACATGCTTTTCGAGCAATTGCGATGCAGGAAGTGGTGATGTGATCGACTTTATAATGAGAATGGAGAAATCTACTAAGCATGAAGCCATCCAAAAAGCAAAGATGTTACTCGGCAAATCC
>JBCCVV010000444.1:0-2161 GCA_039194925.1 Bacteroidota bacterium | reverse complement strand
ATTGGTTAGAAGTAAATGCTAATATTCGCTCATTTATTTCTACGATGGTAAAAAGTGAACGTAATGTCTTGGAGTCTATCCAACAGGTCTATAATGATGAACTGTTTGCCAAAAATATGGCTGTGTAGTTACTAATATGTTTTAAAAGACTTCATAAATAAATTTCATACTTGTTTCGTACTTTCGGCCTTCTTTTTAAAAAAAGCAAACTTGAGAATGAGACATTTACTTTTTGCATTGGTACTTGCCTTTCTTGCATCTTGTGGGAGCGATTCGAATAGCTTAAGTCCAGAAGAATATATAAACCTTAATAATTTACAGGCTACGGAATTAAGTGAAGGTGTTTTTATCATTATTCATGATGAAGGCAATGAAGAGAGAGCATCGTTGGAACAAGTGGTCGATGTCAATTATACTGCCCGATTAACCGATGAAACCCAATTTGATCAGGCTGAAGATTTCACGGTTTCGTTAGGTTCCTTAATCCCCGGTTGGCAAATAGGGCTTGGAGAAATAGGAGTTGGTGGGTCTTGTACCCTTATCATTCCATATCAAGTGGGGTTTGGTGAAGTTCAGAATGGTCCAGTACCTGCGAAATCTACTCTTATTTTTGAAATTACATTGAATGATATTTATTCAATTCGAACGGTAGAAGAATATATTACTGATAATGAGTTGAATACCACTGTATTAGATAAAGGGGTGCAAATTGTAATTCACGAACCGGGTTCAGATGTTAAACCAAACCCGGATAGTCAGGTTGTTATTAACTACATCGGAAAGCTTACCAACGAGCTGGTATTTGACCGTGGGGTCGGTGTGACATTTGGATTGGGAAATCTTATAGAAGGTTGGCAAATTGGACTTCAAGAATTGGGAGAAAGTGGATCTTGCACCTTAGTTATTCCTTCCGATGCGGCATATGGAGACGCTCAAGTCGGAATAATACCTCCAAACTCACCCCTTGTTTTTGAAATCGATTTGATTTCGGTGGATTAGAAAAACAATATTTACAAATTATAAGAAAGATTGATACAATGAAGAATGTTCGATATCTATTCGTTTTAATGTCTCTGTTATTTTTGGTTGCATGTGGTGGTGATGTTGCGGATCTTACAGTAGAGGAATATATAGAAGCAAATAATCTGGAAACCACGGAATTAGACAGCGGAGTTCATATCTCTATAGATAGACCCGGTAATAATCGCAAACCAAACATCAACAGTACCGTTGTCGTTAATTACAAAGGATTTTTGACCAATGGCAATGTTTTTGATCAGCGATCAAATCAGGAATTTCAACTTGCTGGTTTGATAGAAGGATGGAGAATTGGGCTTAAAGAAATTGGGGAGGGAGGTTCTTGTACGCTGGTGATTCCGCCGGGTGCGGGATATGGATCAAGTGCAAACGGTACAATTCCGGCGAATTCGGTATTGGTATTTGAGATGGATCTGTTGGAGGTGAAATGAGGAAAGGGATATAAAGATTGACAAGAGTATTCTTGAGGATTGCCGACGGATAGGAGATTTGAAAAATTGAAGAAACTGGAAAGACTCTATCTGAACGTAGCCTGGGAACGAATAAGATTTTAGAGATTACATAAAGTTCTGCTGAATACCTACGAAAAAGGATTGAATTTGTACATATTTGAGTCCTTGAATTGATTGATCTGCTGCGAACATGGGGGGAATCAGGCAATTAGGATTAAAATGTGTTAAAGGAGTAAACTGCTCTCAATTGTTCGAGGATTTACATTTTTATAACATAGCCTTGATAAACCTCTTAATTTTACTTAATTTAGTAGCTGGAATATATGTGAGGTTAATTTGCTACTAAAACCATGTATCTTTCGAGCAGAATGGAATCTATCAACTTGTTAATGAGTTTTTTAACACAGCAATAGAATAAGAGGATTTATGGGCAATATCAATAGTAATTACAATATTTTGATCTCTAAATTGGATCGATTTATTCGCAAGTACTACATCAACAAACTAATCCGAGGTGGATTATATACTTTAGGCCTGGTTCTGGCACTTTTTTTACTTTTTAATATACTGGAATACAATTTTTACTTTGGTACAGGAGTGAGAAAGCTTCTTTTTGGATCTTTCATTCTGACAACTCTAGGTGCCTTAACGTATTGGGTTATTATTCCTTT
>JBCCVV010000443.1:0-2466 GCA_039194925.1 Bacteroidota bacterium | reverse complement strand
GTCGATTTTGATGGAGCAGGACCGGGAACGTGTTTGATCTGGCACTTGAGCTATGAAGGTGAGATTAGTGGATTGGAGATGGGTCTGAATGCAGGAGATTTGGAAGGCGATTGTTTTGCGTTGTCGAATAGTGTCGAAGTGATCCGAACGGTAGCGGGCGATTGTCAGGCGAATGGAGGAGAGTTGATCGGCGGACCGTTTGAATTCTGTGCGGGCGATCAAGTAATGGATACGATTGCAGTGGGAGCAATTACATTGGCAAATAGCCAGGGAAGTAATTCTCAATGGGTAATAACGGACGAAGATGGAAATATTCTAGGGCTTCCTTCGATGCCAAGTAATGTCGATTTTGAAGAAGCAGGTGTAGGCATATGTTTTGTATGGCATTTATCTTATGAAGATGATTTGGTAGGATTGGAAGCAGGTGCGAATGTAGCTGATTTGGAAGGATGTTTTGATTTTAGCAATTCTATTGAAGTTGTTCGAAGTGATTCGGAAGAAGTATGCAATATTACATCCACTGATGAAGAACTTCTTTCAAGTATAAATATTTACCCCAATCCTACTTCTAATTTTGTGAATGTTAATCTAGGTGATACTGAATTGGGAAAAGGAACTATAGAAATCTTAGATTATCAAGGTAGACTATTGATTAAAAGAGCAATTGACGAGAATACTTCTGAAGTTTCAATAAATACGGAGGATATGAATAATGGAATTTATATAATTTCTATACGAACAAATGAAAATTATATAAGTAAGAAGTTGATCGTTTCTAGATAGTGGATTGATAAAACCGTTTCATTTATAGTGCCGGAAAAGAGTTCTTTTCTGGCACTTTTTATTTGAAGTGATTTAGTTCTACTTTAAGTCATTTCAAATCGAAGCACTAAACTAAGGGGTATATAATGAGCACGACTGTAATAGTGAAATAAGTCCAATCTTTCTCACCTGCCTTAGTACCTAAGTACGGTGGACAGGTGTGAAACCTTTGTGAATCGTTGCGCACTTCGTGGTTAAAAAGTCAACATCAAGCTTAGCTAAATAGAATTAATAAAAAAAACGACTTCCCATCAAAGATGAAAAGCCGTTTGAACATTAATTCAATTAACCCTTAGGGCAAAATATAAAACGAGACACACCCACATCCTATACCAGAACCCACAGAACCCGAAGGTGTAGGAGCAGGAGGGTCAGCCGTTATTTGTCTATATTGATTATATCCTGGAAGTGGGCTTGTACTTGTGAATAAGTAGTCAAAAGTTCCATCTCCATTGTCATGCTCTATTACGGTATGATCTCCCAAGTTGATATTGTTTAGTGTATAAGGAACATTATCCAGAAGAATCTCATAATTAAAACTACCATCATAACTTGGCCCTGTAAATCCCATTTGCCATGGAACAGAAGGATTAGAATCAGCCAATTGCAATAAATTAAAATCATTTGTATTGGTGCCGCTAGGTTCTGGACCACTTATTGCAGCGGTGGTGGCTGGAAGTTGAATTACCGTATACATAAACCCTATATCAGCCAAATCAAGGTTACCTGCTCCATTATCATTATCGCCGGCTCGGACTCTAAATCCAGTGGGCGAGATAGTTGATGCTATGTAACCAATAGTGGGATCATCATATCCAGAATTTCCATTATCTGGACAGTTACCACCACAATCTTCAACAGTCAATTGAATAATATAATTATCGCTACCAATGTTTGGGAATGAAATATCAAAAAGACCTTGTTGCACTCTCGTAATCGTAGAATTGTATCCATCGGTAGATTGTGTTCCACTTAATTCATTTGCTCCATGACGACCCGTTGCAAAAATGATTGGGCCAGGATTCATGACGGGAGCCAAATTAACAGTTCCTCCATTTTCAAGAGACAAGTTGGTCCCATACAAACTTAACGTTTGATTATCTGTATTATCCAGAAAATCAGAAAGATCAATAGTGCCACCATTCTCAAGCGTAATGATATTGCCGCTCAAACTAATTTCCTGATCATCCGTATTGTCGAGAAAATCAGTTAAATCAATGGTCCCTCCATTTTCAAGAGTGATGATATTCCCATCGAGACTTATTCCTTGATTGTCTGTATTGTCAAGGTAGTCTGAAAGATCGACTGTTCCCCCGTCTTCTAGTGTAAGGATATTCCCGTCAAGGCTAATTCCTTGATTATCAGTATTATCTAGGTAATCAGAAAGATCGACTGTTCCCCCGTCTTCCAAGGTAAGAATGTTACCATCAAGGCTGATCGCTTGATCGTCCGTATCTACATTATCCATAAATGCGGAAAGGTCAACTGTACCTCCATTTTCTAGTGTAAGGATATTCCCATCAAGACTAATTCCTTGATTATCAGTATTATCTAGGTAATCAGAAAGATCGACTGTTCCCCCGTCTTCCAAGGTAAGAATGTTACCATCAAGGCTGATCGCTTGATCGTCCGTATCTACATTAT
>JBCCVV010000442.1:0-2523 GCA_039194925.1 Bacteroidota bacterium | reverse complement strand
GTCTGCAAGCCAATTGGATGACATCAAATTTTATGCGGATATCATTGCCAATGCGGGCAACCCCATCCATAAAGAAAGGGCTCACAAGGAGTTTTCAATGCGCCTGGACAATTGGCTCAAATCGGATCAATTCAATCAAGAAGATCTTGAAAGTATACAATGGCTTTCTGTAAAACAGCCCGATGATAAAGCATTCACCCTTGTTACCTGGCAATTGGAAATGGATGAAAATGACAATCGATATTTTGGGTATTTATTAAACGGGAACAATATTCTAAATTTAGTAGCTTCTGACTATTTGGAAGATCTGGAATACGATATATTATCCGTGGAAGATTGGGCTGGGGCACTCTACTATAATATTCATACAGTAGTAAAAGAAGAAAAGAAATATTATGTGCTTTTTGGCTACAATGCTCACAAAAATTATGAACATCGAAAAATAGTTGATGTCTTAACTTTTAATGGAGGCACCCCTACTTTTGGCGCAGAAGTTTTCAAAAAACAAGATCCCGGAGAACGAGCTATTATCAAAAATAGAATTGTATTGGACTATAGCAGTGACGCCAATGTAAGTATTAATTACAATCCAAATTTGGACATGATTGTCTTTGACCATCTGATCGCACGTATCGGCCGAATTCCTGGACAAGGGCCTACCATGCTGCCTGATGGAAGTTATGTAGGGTATCAATGGGATGGAAAGTACTTCAACTACATTGATAAGTTGTATCATCAGACGCAGGACAAACCTCCAATGCCCAAACCTGTTCTGGGCAAAAACAATAATAAATCTATATTTGGGAAGAGAAATTGAGATGCGACATAAGATTGATTCTGGTTTTAGGGTATTTCCTGTGCGGTATATCAGATGCCGTCACTCTATGAACTCTACTATTATCTCCCATCTAATTCCTAAACACCCACCGTCCGCGAGTAAAATCCGGAATTGGCATTGGACTGCTACCTGCGGCAATTGATTGTTCCGATAAAGGGGTAATTGCCAACCAAGAAGCAGCATCATACACATCTATCGGTGGCGTTTTATTTTCTTTAACGCAATTCACAAATTCATCGATTAAAAACCAGTCCATACCTCCATGACCTGCACCAACAGCTTTTTGCTCGTTTTCTTTCCAATACGGATGATCGTACTTTTGCAACCAGTCTTTTGCCTCTGTCCATTGATGATCTTCCGTCTTACCATTTAGTAAGAGTGATTTATTTACATCCATCCATATCCCCTTGGTGCCCTGTACCCGAAAAGCGAGCGAATATGGACGAGGCAAGTTGGTATCGTGAAATAATGTAACCGTCTCTCCATTCGCACATTTGATCATGGTAGTCACTACATCTCCCAGTTTGAATTCTACTTTTGCATTGGGATGCAATTCTCCACCTTTTGGATGATTGACGATGTAGTCATGAAGCCCCAATGCTTGGGAGGACATTGAAGTAAGATAGAGCATTCGATTGCCACGATTGATATTAATCATTTGAGCTACTGGCCCCAGACCATGGGTGGGATACAAGTCTCCATTTCGTTTGACAGAATGTTGGGTGCGCCAGCGAGCTTCATGAAAAGCTTTTTCGCCAAACTCTACTCCACCTCCATAAGCATTTTTACCATCATTAAATTTAACGGCTCGCAAATCATGTTGATATCCTCCTTCCAGATGAATCAATTGTCCAAACATATCTTGTTTTACCATATTCATTACCGCCATTACATCCCTCCGGTAACATACATTCTCAAGGAAAAACAAATGGGTTCCGGTTTCTTCCTGCGTATTGACCAATTGCCAGCACTCATCCAACGAAAATGCTCCACAAACCTCTGTACCAACGTATTTTCCCGCCTTCATTGCATCAATACTTTGCACAGAATGCCATCTCCACGGGGTAGCAATAATAACGGCATCCAAATCTTTCATTTCCAAAAGATTCCGATAATCATATGGTCCATTTAGGAAGTATGCAGGTTGTTTTTTACTCTTTTTTTTAAAAATAGCTTTAGTACGTTCTACCATTCGTGTATCGATATCTGCTATCGCTGTCACATTGCAATCCTCTCTTTTCAGTAGCAATTCGATATGACTTTGACCTCTAAATCCAGAACCGATAATGCCAATATTTACTTTTGATTTTACCTGGTCCGATGATTTTCTTGATGGAGAGGCCTTTACAGCTGAGCCGGATAACGCTATACCTGCACCGGCCAATGCGGATGATTGAATAAATTTTCTTCTATTAATGGGCATAATTCATTTTATTTGTACGATTTTCTATTGAAGCGATTGAAATTCTAAGAAGTGATTTAAAAAAGGTATGTTAAAATAATTTATAACTGCTTGAGGCACAGATTGGAGCTTTCCGCCGATTCTCCGGGACAGGCATTTTTGAGGTTCGTAGCCAAAGTTATGGACAAAACCGTAGCTTGGGAGAGAAAGAAGAAGCTCATGAGATGTATTTCAATGCGTTTGTAATAGAATTAACAATTCGTTTTAAATCACATCTAAATCT
>JBCCVV010000441.1:0-2533 GCA_039194925.1 Bacteroidota bacterium | reverse complement strand
GTGGCTAAATTGTAGAGTTGTAGAGTTGTAGAGTTGTAGAGTTGTAGAGTTGTAGAGTTGTAGAGTTGTAGAGTTTTGGAGCATCAAGCTTTAGTAGTGGAATCTGCATTGAATAATAATGCAAATTTGATTAACTCCTTTGGTACCTTCAATTTTATAAACTATTCAATGTTCTCTGTTTATTCTTCTGGACCAATAACCCGAGAGATCAAATTTTAGTGCTTCTGGTTTACCCAGTCCTTTAAATGGATCCTTTGTTATAGAGTTAATGAGACGAATTATTTTTCGAACAGCTTTCAAATCATTTTCTACCCAATACTGTAAATCTTCGAAGCCAGTTTGTGTAAATAATACCTTCATCTATACACCTAAACTTTCAAGATCTACTTCTTGAGTTTGACCATCTTCAGCTTGTTTCATCCCTTCCAATAACCTGTTATGATTTGCATTTGATGACATCAAATGCTTAGTTTCTAAAATAGAATTGTAATCGCGTATGGACATAATAACAACTGCATCTTCTTCCTTATTATTCCTAGGAACGACAATGATTTCAGAGCTTTCGCTAACATCGTCCAAATGTGATTTAAGATTAGCACGTAAATTAGAAATAGTAATTGCCTTCATTTTTAATTCATTATGTACAAGTAAACGTACAAAACTTTATATGAAGTTCGAACATTAGTTTCTTTTTATAAATGAATAAAATCATTAATTTCTTCCACCAATTCATCCGGCTTCTCCGCATGGATCCAATGTCCAGTATCCATCTCCTTGAATCGTGAATTCACGAAATTGGTCTTGATATTGTCTATATCTCCAGGCTTGATATAATTGGATTTAGTACCATAAACGAATAAGGTATCAACATCCACCTCCTCTGATATTTCTACCGCTGCAATTATATTTGGATATTCCCGATAAAGTAGTTCCAGATTCATCTTCCATCGAAACCCACCTTCTTTTCTACGTTGTAAATTTTTCATAAGAAAGAGCCTTACTCCTTGATCTTCAATATATTGAGCAATAATCTCTTCCACCTCTTTCCGGGATTGCACCTGATCAATTGGAACGGATCGTAACGCTTTGAAAATGATATCGTGTCCCGGTTTGTACGCTTTGGTCCCTATGTCTACAACAACCAATTTTTCGATCATATCCGGATGAATGGCCGCAAATTGCAATGCTGTCTTTCCGCCCATCGAATGCCCAATCAAGTGGCACGAATGAATCCAGTTTTCTTCTAAAAACTCATGAAGGTCATTGGCCAGGACTTCATAATTAAATTCTTCGGTATGATTTGATTTTCCGTGATCTCTCTGATCGACAAGGATGACCATATACTCCTCTGCTAATTTCTTAGCTACAGTTTGCCAATTGTCCAACATTCCAAAAAGACCATGAAGAATGATTATTGGATCTCCTTGTCCGTATATTTTATGGTTAAGCATTATACTAAAGTTCAGAAGCTTTTAAAATTTGACACTTTAAATTGCCAAACGCAATAGTAGTAATTCTAACCGAAGATGTGATGAAAGGTTTGAAGTATTACCTACAACTTTATAAAGCGATTTACATATCTACCGAATTCATTTTTGTACGAAACATATACAACACCATTATAATCCAGATCGGTAAGATCAACTCTAATCTCTTTAGATGACATGACATTTATAGATTGTAATAATCGGCCATCGGAAGCAAACAATTCTATCTGCTCTAATGAACTTCCATCCAAAATAAAGTTTACATACGAACTTGCTGGATTGGGAAAAATTTGCAATTCATTCTTGTAAATTTCATTATTGCTCAATGGCTCTGTAAGATATTCGCAATCCGGTGATTCGCCTCCACAATAATGCACCACGGCAGAGGCTTTTCCAGCAATGTAGAAGATTTGATAAGGGTGAAATAACGTAAACGGATTCCCAATTCTCTCATAATATTCAGCATCAGGACTTAATAAATAATTGAGCACCGTATAATTAAATCGATCAAGTGTATCAATTCTAAAAATAGAAGTCTCATATTCAGCCTCGATTTCATCTCCAACTTCGAGGCTGTAATCATAAAGCAAATATTCATTTTCAAACTCTCCCTGAAGTCGTGACATTTCAAAATCTTGTAAGTCTATTCCTTCAAATAATTCAAATTCATCCAAAAGAATTGAATACACCTTTCTTTCTTCCACATCTTCTCTTAACAAGGCATATGGAACCCCAGTTGGCAAGACCCTCAATATATCATCATCCCCTATTTCAAAATCTTGAAAATGAAGCTTTTTATACGTAATATTATTTACCACTGTATCTCCATTGAGTCGATATACAAAATAATCATCTATATTACCGGCGGTTGGATAAGTATTGATCCAGGTTGCTCCCTCGACCACCATTTCCTGATAATCTTGAGCATTAAATGATAATGAAAGAAGTGATAGTAAACAAATGACGAGTGATCTCATGATAACTAATTTAATGAAAGTGAGGTAATAATTGATTCTTTCCAGGCATAATATAAAAATCCCAGCTCT
>JBCCVV010000440.1:0-2549 GCA_039194925.1 Bacteroidota bacterium | reverse complement strand
ATATTAAATATACGAATAATATATAATATGTATGTATTTGTGTCCTAACGACAGGGATTGTTATCCAAGGCTTAGGAATATGGAAGTCTTCCAGACATCTCAGTATATAGTCAAAGACCACCAGAGTGAATACAAAATTTATATTTTCACCTTTAGAATAAAAAAGCCTTTTCGAATTACTCCGAAAAGGCTTTTTGTATTCTATTGCTCAACTATTAATTATCCACTCGCTTACCTGCTGAATAGTTAACTTTTAGTTGGTTCGCTTTTCTTAGTGCTGTCTTCACATCAGCCACAATACCCATCGTAACGTCTCCATCTATTTTCAGAGAGCTCGTTATTCCTTGTCTTTGATTTTCAGGTAATGTCGCCTTATGCTTCTCCAAGAACAATGGAATTTCATCAATATTAGCAAATTTATCACCTAATTGAAGTCTTGGCTTTGTTCCATATGTAGCTTGGTATTTTTTAACTGGCTTCCCAATTAAAAGATGATTTACCAAAGATTTTTTCTCTAGTTTCGTCAGTTCTGTTGCTTCAGGTGTATTGATTGATACTTTTAATTCGGCATCCCTCAACACCGTAACAACCATAAAGAAAAACAATAGCATGAATATGATATCCGGTAAAGAAGCAGTGGACACCTCTGGTGACGCCTTACCCCTTTTCTTTTCAAATCTTCCCATTGTATCTATTTAATTAATTAATAAAAAATAATTGTTACTCCTCGTCACCAAAGCTTGTTGGTTCAGCCTCTGATATTACTAACGGAATATCAGATCTGATTGCAGCTCTTTGATCTTTAGTCAAGAGGTCATACTTTTTACCATATCTCTTGGCAGACTCTTCATCTCTAAGTTCAGAATAGGCAGCCTTTAATTCATTGTAAACAGTTAGGAACGTTTTATACTTAGTTCCTCTATCGTTCTTCAATGAGATTATGGCCTTCTTTGGATCTTCAGCTTTATCTTGTTCTTTTCTAGGATTGCTAATGAAGAGTTTAGTATTATCTTTCAAATCTTCAACTTTCATTGGTTCTCCTCTTACCAATAACTGATTATCCGCATTTACTAGCACAGAATACACATTCCGCGTATTCATCTTAAGATTTTCAGGTGGCTCATTTGACCAAGGTGGCAATTTCACCAGTACCCCTTTATCTTCTGCAATTGTAGTAGTCACGAGAAAGAATATCAACAATAGGAATGCTATGTCCGCCATAGATCCTGCATTGATCTCGTTCTTCATTCTATCACGACTTGATGTCTTTCCCATAATTAATTATTTAAATAGGGCCCACAATTCGCCAGCGACTACTGCTATAGCTGAAAAGCCGAGTAATCCCAACGTTGTTTTAATTCCTCCGGATATGAACTTACTAATGGATTCAGTTATGGCAAATTTTTCGTTCAACATTTCCATTCTACCCGCTGTATCAAATGAAGAAGTTGAATAAAGTGCAAAGAATATTATTCCCAATCCAATCACTCCAATGGCAAATTTGATCGCATTTTTTGGAAACTTGATAAGATCGAAAATTCCAAATACGACAAAAGCCAAGGCAAACGCGATTATGATCATGGCAACTGTAATTCCAATACCTGCATCAAAAAAACCTATTTTCGCTTGCTCTGCATCAGAAAGTTTATTCAAGTCCGTAGACATATCATATCCTGCACTGGAAAACCCACTATAGATACTGATTAGAAATATAGCAATCACAAGGACACCTAAAGCCAGCGCCAACGATTGGCCGTTTTTAGTTAAGAATTTATACATAATAAATTGTCTTTTATGATTATTAGATTATCCTAGTCGACCATTTCTATCTAAAATATCAACGAATCCAATCGTTGCATCTTCCATTTTATTAACGATTCCGTCAATTTTTGAAACGATATAGTTGTAAAGAATTTGCAGGATAATCGCCACAACAAGACCAAATACTGTAGTCAAAAGGGCCACTTTAATACCACCTGCAACAACTGAAGGAGAAAGGTCCCCTACCGCTTCAATTCTGTTGAAGGCCTCAATCATACCGATTACCGTACCCATAAATCCAAGCATCGGTGCAATCGCAATAAATAGAGATATCCAAACAAGCCCTTTCTCCAAAAGTCCCATTTGTACTGAACCATTTGAAACAATTGCTTTTTCTACCGCAGCTGGTCCATTTTTAGCATTTTTAAGACCTTCAAGTAATACGCTGGCAGTTGGACCAGGTGTAGATCTTAAGGTTTCCATTGCACCTTCCAAGTCATTATCAGCAAGTCTTTCGTCTACTTTGGATAATAATCGATCTGTATTAGTGGTAGCTATGTTAAGAGTGATGATTCTTTCAATACAAAATGCCAATCCTAAGATTAGACAGATTAGTACGAAACTCATGAAAAACCAATCTCCTTCAATAAACTTTTCTTTTAAACCTTGAAAACCTGAAGCAGGCTCAGCCGCATCCTGGGCTAACACATCAACCGCCCCAAAGAGAGAGGCAAAAACAAACACTCCAAAGAGTACAAATAACTTTCGCATGATTTGAATAATTTTCT
>JBCCVV010000439.1:0-2569 GCA_039194925.1 Bacteroidota bacterium | reverse complement strand
TAGATGTTGGTGTACAGAATGTAAATTGATTTGAAGGAGACTTCTTTGTTTGATAAAGAGCAGGGCTCCTGAAAAGATTCAGGTACCCTGCATAACCCCAAAAAACCAATTGAAAACAATCTACTTTATTTGACTCCTCATTAGGAGCTTCTATTTAAAGCTTGTATTTCTTATCAAATACACCCTTAAGACTGAAGACCTAACAAAAAAGTCACATTGGTTTAAAAAAAATATTTCTCCTAATATCTAAATTGCTGCAAATGAGCGTTTAGGAGTATGTGGAACATAAAATTAAAAGCAAAGCTAATAATAATAATTTATTAACAGGCTAATTTTTCTTATTCTTATTCAACATTTTAACCGAAAGTTAAGAAAAGTCACTTTTAAAAATCCACGTGACATTAGGAATGAAAAATTAGAATGCTTGTGTCTAAAGTATAATAACTAGATTTGTTGTTTGTAATTACAAAAGCAAATGGCAAAAATTCGAAAAGCTTATTTCTGCAGTTCATGTGGATATGAATCTCCAAAGTGGTTGGGAAAATGCCCTTCATGCGGTTCCTGGAACACGTTTAATGAAGAAATTTTAGAGAAACCAAGTAAGCAAGAAGTGAAAAGTGCGGCGTGGAAAGATACTTCTACGGCCAAAAATAAGCCCAAAGAGCTGATAAACATCATCACCGAAAATCGTGAACGTACCTTAACACCTGACCTTGAACTAAATCGTGTGCTTGGTGGTGGATTGGTCAATGGCTCACTGATCCTGATTGGGGGGCAACCTGGAATTGGAAAATCTACTTTGTTACTTCAATTTGCTACTCGTACAATCCAAAAGGTCCTCTATGTATCGGGAGAGGAGAGTGAAGAACAAATCAAAATGAGAGCAGATCGCATAGGTATTTTGAATAAGCAAAGCTATATCTATGCTGAGACAAACATCAATACAATTTTGAAAGCAGCCAAATCACTTTCTCCTGATGTTATTATTATCGATTCGATTCAAACTATATCTTCTCCGTTTCTGGATAGTACTCCCGGGAGTATTTCACAGGTTCGGGAGTGTACGGGAGAGCTTCAGCGATTTGCTAAAGAAACGAATATACCCATATTTGTTATAGGGCACATTACCAAAGATGGTTCGATTGCCGGACCGAAGTTGTTGGAACATATTGTAGATGTAGTTTTGCAATTTGAAGGTGATCGCAATTATGCATACAGAATTTTACGTACGCTGAAAAATCGATTTGGATCTACAGACGAGATTGGAATTTATGCGATGGATCACAAGGGATTGCGAGAAGTAGAAAACCCTTCCGAGTTACTTATTTCGCAAAATAAAGAGGTCTTAAGTGGCAGTGCCATTGCTGCGTCTATAGAAGGCATGCGCCCGTTGATGATCGAAACACAAGCACTGGTTACTCCGGCGATCTATGGCACTCCTCAGCGATCTGCAACGGGGTTTGATCTACGAAGATTATCCATGTTATTGGCTGTTTTAGAAAAACGATGTGGCCTCGCTTTTGGGCAAAATGATGTCTTTTTGAATATCGCAGGAGGGTTAAAGGTAGCCGATCCATCCATTGATTTGGCCATTGTGGCTTCCCTGATCAGTTCGTTGGAAGATATTGGGGTGGCTAAAGATATCTGTTTTGCCGGAGAGGTAGGTTTGTCAGGAGAAATAAGACCCGTGAGTCGGGTAGATCAACGGGTTCAGGAAGCAGCTCGTTTGGGATTTGAAGTTATTTTTGTATCCAGGTACAATTATAAGACTGAGCCAAACTACAAGCTACCTATAGAGGTGAAAACCATCGCTAAAATTGATGATTTATTGAGAGAAGTATTTGCTTGACGAAGACAACTTTAGTCTATCTATTTTTGTTTATAGCATAATGAAAACACACACCATTCAGGAATTAAAAGAATTATCCAAAAAGCATCCCGTAATTGCTTTTGATGGGGTATGTAATTTATGTAATGGGTTCGTGAGTTGGCTCATAAGAAGAGATAAAAAAAAGCAATTCAGATATACAACATTGCAATCCGGATCGGGAGAGGTATTGATTCAAAATGCCAAGATAGATGGTGATTCTGTATTATTGATCCATAATGAAAAAATCTATTCTTTAAGCGATGTAGGTTTAAAATGCATGCAAATTCTGGGTGGTGGCTGGACCATTTTTTCATGGCTCATTATTCTCCCCAAAGGATTCCGAGATAGGGTTTACAGATGGATTGCCAAAAATCGCTATAAGTGGTTCGGGAAGAGTGATGCATGCATGGTGCCGGATGCGGAGACGAGGACTTTGTTTATATAAATGGCGGTACGATTCTTACTTCTGGACAAATGGTACATTGGTAATCCCTAATTTTAGTTTTGTTTCTATGAATATTCAAGGTGATCTTAAAGCCATTATCAATGGAATTGTGAATCAAACCATTTCCTTACATTATATAAAAAGAAAATGTAAATTTGTATCCCGTTCACATCCGCCCGGGTGCTGAAATTGGTAGACAGGCATGGTTGAGGGCCATGTGTCCGTATGGGCGTGCGGGTTCGACTCCCGCTCCG
>JBCCVV010000438.1:0-2620 GCA_039194925.1 Bacteroidota bacterium | reverse complement strand
TTTTTGTTTTTTAAAAACGGGCAGCAAATCCATAAACAAAAAAACGACAGTATGAATTTAGACGACTTAGGAGGAGATGCCAGAAAAGAAAATATTTTAGCTATAATGGCGGCTATGTCCACCGCAGATGGAACTTTTCATGAGAATGAAATGGTCTACATCTTAAAATTAGGATTAAGTCTGGGAATGACGGACGAACAAATAAGGGATGTGACGATAAATAACAATCCTACATTGTTTGTACCATCTAGTGAGGCGGAAAGAATGGAGATTTTGGTTTATTTGGTATGTCTAATCAGAATTGATGGTGATATCACCGAGGAAGAAAAAGAAATGTTGTACCACTTCGCATTGAAATTGGGCTTCAATCATTTATTAGTTTCAAATATTATTCGAGTTCTTCATGCGAATAAAGGCAAAAGATTGCCGCCTGATGCTATTTTGAAAGAGGTTAAGAAGTATTTAAACTAGTATACCATGCCAACGCATAAAATAATTATTCTGGGCGTTGCGATATTAGTACCAATTTTAGCCGTGTTTTTTGTTCTTATGTATATTCGTAAATCGAATCGGACGCTTACCGATACACAGGAAGATATATCGGATAAAGAACTTTTGGAATACATCAACAGTCAGCCTGATAAAATTGTGGATACAAAAATGCTAATGAGGGATTTTGATCTCTCCAAATACGAGTCAACTATTCGGCTTCGGCATTTTTATACGAATGGTATTCTGACTATTCTTCGATCTGGAAGCGGACTAAAGTCGTACTACACGCTTTCACGACCAATCGATAAGTCATATGATCTTAACCTGACAGATGATCCTTTCATGACAAAAGAGGATTTGCTGATGATTTTCAAGCATTATGATTATCAGGTATCGATGCAAGAAATTTGTCTTTGTACCGGATTGCCGTTAAAAATAATTCTGGAAGAGATGAAGTATTTTGAAAAAGAAGGGGTAGTCAATCGACTTCTTAAGAGTAACAAGGATGGGTTTAGTCACCAGCGATTGTTTACGCTTTGCGAGCCCTATCGTTCGAATCCTGATGCATACATGGACCTTAGGGATGCAAATATCGAGCTTAAGGAGATTTATCGAAATTTGAGGAATGCTTGATCAGATCAGTAGATTGGGGGGCGTATGATATGGAATATTTGCCGATGTGACAGATCTCGGAGTATTATTTGTTTTCCCTATAGGAAACTTGGGTCTAGATGAGATGTTTCTCTAGGTTGTATCCAAGGTTTTACTATGGGTTTCCTTTCAGAAAATGGTAATGACTTCCGCTATCACACGTGAGCGGCTACCAGCTGCTGCCTCCACCGCCACCAACACCACCTCCTGAACTAAAACCACCACCTGAAGAGCTGCCGGAAGTGCCTGCAGGTGCAGAAGTAAACGCAGATTGAATCACTTCGGGTTTGAAATTACTGGAGAAGGTGGAATAGCTCGCATTTGTATTGTCATGGTAATACCAATAGGGGGCACTGGTCATGTGTGGCTCTAAACTAGTGAGAAACGTTTTTTCGATACCAAATGCTACGGCAAATGGAAACATTTTATCAAAATAATTTGCATCTTCTTTAATTGCAGTGTCGATTTTTTTTGCATCTGGATTTTTCAGAAAACGTCTAAAGGCTTCTATTTCATATTTAAGACGAGCTCCTTTATCTGTAAGTGGCAATTTCATGAATGGAAGTATCAAACCTCCAAGAGCTGCCGTAAAAAATCCGAGTGCTGGCAATAGTGCTCCATAAAGCACAAGGCTTCCAATTCCTAAAGCAATCATGGCAAGTGGAAATATGGAAACTCTCCAACTTCTGAACAACTCCAAATATTTCGGATCATAATACTCTTGTCTGCGTACTTCAGCAGTAAGTGACTTTTGTGCTTCATACATGGTGGTGTAAAACTTGGTTTTCAAATCACTTAGTTTTGCCACTTCAGTGTATTGAAATAGACGATCAAAAATAATGTGTTCGTATTCCGGGTAATCAGGAGGGAGGTTTTTAATCTTATATAGAAATACTTCGTCTGTTACCTGTTTCATTTCTAAAAATCCTTCGGCACCCCAATAAGGAAGTAGGGAAACAATATCCCTTGTATGGGCGATCTGATCTACGAAGGCTCCAACATGAGCAGATGTTAATCCTTCCGGTGGGTACGGATTGACGCCTTTCGGATCTTCAACATAATTGGTTTTTCTCATTCGATTCCAAAAATTCACAAAAAAACCGAAAATGGCCAATGGTATAGCGATGTACCATGGATTTGACTCTACTTTTTCTTCTGGTTGTTCGTAAAAGGTTACATTATTATTGGCTACATCAAGATATGCTTTTGGAAATCGTACGGCTGCGCTTATCCCTTGTCTGCTACCAAGAGACCTAAAAGTACTTCCTTGAATTTTTTGTGGGCCTACTTGACGGATATCGGCAAATTCCTGATTCTGTCCATCATACCCACCCGTTATCTTCATATCTGATTCTGATAGAGTGATACCTTTGGGTAAGTTTATGGTGTAATTCACATTATAAATCGGTGCTTGCCATTCGTTTCCTGTGAGATCGTAGTAAAACTCCTGATGATCTGGAAACGAGATAATGCCATT
>JBCCVV010000437.1:0-2640 GCA_039194925.1 Bacteroidota bacterium | reverse complement strand
TTTAAGTAAATCAATGGGTGAGCATTTTCTAAGAGGATGGAATTCAGCACTGTTATAATTTGATATTTTTAATAAATAGAAAAAAATGAAATTACATATCATCGAAACCGGCAAGTTCAAATTGGATGGTGGAGCAATGTTTGGTGTCGTACCAAAAACATTATGGCGCAAGTTGAATGAACCGGATGAAAACAATATGTGTACCTGGGTGATGCGATGCTTATTGATCGAAGATGGCGAGCGCAAGATTTTGATCGATACGGGTCTTGGTACGAAGCAAGATGCCAAATTCAGATCACACTTTCATCCGCATGGAGATGATACACTGGATCAATCTTTACAAAAAACAGGTTTCTCATTTGAAGACGTTACAGACGTTTTTCTTACGCACCTGCACTTTGATCATGTGGGAGGTGCAATTAAAAAGGACAAAGATGGAAATCTGGTACCCACGTTTCCAAATGCAACGTATTGGTCCAATGAACCACATTGGAATTGGGCAGTGGAACCCAATGCACGAGAAAGAGCCTCATTTCTAAAAGAGAATATCCTACCCTTAAAAGAGCACAATGTTCTTCGATTTATTGATGTAGAGCAAGGAGTACGATTTACAGATTCCATTTCTGTAGATTTTGCTTACGGACATACGGAAGCAATGATGATTCCTTATATTCGATTGGATAATGAGAAAACACTGGTTTATACTGCTGATCTACTGCCAACGCATTGCCATATTGGTATGCCTTATGTAATGGGCTATGATGTGCGACCACTAGAGACACTCAAAGAAAAAGCCAGGCTCTTCGAAAAGACGGTAAATACGAATCACTTTATTTTCTTTGAACATGACAAAGATATGTCTTGCGCAGAATTGGTGAAGAGTGACAGAGGAAGAGTGGTCTTGGGAGATCAAGTGAAATTATAATTGAAAATGGAAAATTATTCAACCTTCCATTTTCAATTATCAACTATCAACTATCAATTGTCAATTGTCAATTATCAATTATCAACTATCAATTATCAACTATCAATTATCAATTGTCAATTATAAACTATCCCTTAAAATAAAAATATCCCGGTATAATTCCCGTGGTAAATGAATCAATAGCAACATCGTTGGTTGAATACATATATGCTGTACCGGCACTGCTAAAGTCCTTGGCATCGGCTATGTACAATACATCGTCTTCATGATCAAAACCAAGTGCATAGGCAAACAATGTGCGAATAGTTGTAGGATTAAATGTTGTGGCATTCATGTCTTGTTTTACAACACTCCCCAGCGATACAAAGTATAAAAATTCATTATCCCTATCAATGGTCAGGTTGCTTGATCCATTAGGAACTTCATATGACCATTCAATTTCCTGATTGCTAATTTTTACAATTTTACCATTTGTATTATTTGTAGGATCAACAAAATCTGTGAAACCTCTACAGATAACGTATACATCATCCTGATCATCTTTTACCATCAGTTGCGGATTGTCACCGACAACTAACGACTCAACAATAGAGTTGTCACTCGGATCGATAATCAAAACCAATGAATCTCTTCCAAATCCTCCGCCTTTGGCTACATAAAGCAGATCATCTGCAAACAAAATACCTTCAGGCCCATTTCCAGTATCAATAAAATCAGCAATGGAATTGGAAGAGGAATTAATTTCATAAATACCACCATTGGTGCCTGTATTGCCCCATGAAGTTACATAGAGCTTGTCGCCACTGCTGGCAAAATATCTGCTTTGATCAATACCACCTATAGTATCAATGTAGGTGAATGTCTCTTCGTTGGCAACTACAATTTTGCCACCATTATTCACCGCAATATAGCTATTGCCTTTGTGTTCTATTACTGATTGAACAACATTACCCAATACTGCTCCGT
This sequence comes from Bacteroidota bacterium, assembly GCA_039194925.1. Taxonomy (GTDB): domain Bacteria; phylum Bacteroidota; class Bacteroidia; order Chitinophagales; family Saprospiraceae; genus CAJXUU01. The sequence goes on along the minus strand of JBCCVV010000437.1, from coordinate 749 downwards.
CATTAGCATCCGCATAAATATTTTGACTTACTTCACCGGAATTTCGATCTCGAAAATCGAGAGATCCGGTACCGCTATTGAATATGCCTTGATTTACAACGATTGTGCCGTTGCCATAGGCTATTACGTCCGGAGTCGTATTATCAGGATCATCATCACCACAAGCGGTAATCAATAATGCGATTGTCAACAATCCCCAGATTAAATTTTTACTCATTCTTTTAGTTTTTTAAATTTACAGTTTAACATTAAAGCCCAGTGCAAAAAGCCGCAAAGGCATTGGAAAAAATCTTATGTTTTCATAATCATTGTTAAAAGCATTCTCAGCAGTCAACGATAAATTGATTTCACTTTTATTAAGTTTGAATGACTTTTGGACACCGATATCTGCGATCAAAAAGCCAGAGACAAAGCTTGAGTTGTCCACAGTATCAAAGCGCTTGCTATAATAGGTAGGCCGCACAAATACTAGAAGGGTTGATTTCTTCCATGTGATTTGCCCATTTAGCTTATGTGCAGGAACGAAGATGGTACGTTTTCCTACATTTGTGTCATTCACATATTGCTTTGCGATTCTACTGTCCGTGAAAGCATAACGCATTACGAGTTTTATTTCTTGATCATTCTGCTTTAGTATTGATTCTTCCACTTTTAGCTCGAAACCCAGATTGCGAACCTTCCTTTGATTTACTGGTTGAAAAGCACCTTCAATGGGAGTCCATTGAATCCAATCATCTATAATATTTAGA
>JBCCVV010000436.1:0-2656 GCA_039194925.1 Bacteroidota bacterium | reverse complement strand
GAGGAGTTTCCATATGACAAGGCAAGAGAAGTCTTAAAAGACGAGACAATAGCAATTATTGGATATGGTGTTCAAGGGCCAGGTCAGGCATTGAATTTAAAAGACAACGGATTCAACGTAATCATAGGCCAGCGATCTCCTTCAAAGTCTTATGACAAGGCTATAGAAGATGGTTTCGTTCCGGGAGAAACATTATTCTCTATCGAAGAAGCTGCGGAGAGAGGAACTGTAATTCAGTATTTGCTTTCGGATGCTGCTCAGATCTCGGTTTGGCCAACTATAAAACCGTATTTGACAAAGGGAAAAGCACTTTATTTTTCTCATGGCTTCGGAATTACGTATAAAGAGCGAACTGGAATTATTCCACCCGATGACATCGATGTAATCCTTGCTGCACCAAAAGGCTCCGGAACCAGTCTTAGAAGGTTATTTGTAGCCGGCAAAGGGTTGAATTCTTCTTTTGCCGTCTTTCAGGATGCAACAGGCAGCGCCAGAGATCGTATAATTGCATTGGGAATTGGTATTGGTTCGGGTTATCTTTTTGAGACTACGTTTAAGCGGGAAGTTTACAGTGACCTTACTGGTGAGCGAGGTTCTCTTATGGGAGCCATTCAAGGGCTTTTTGCGGCACAATATGATTTGTTGAGAGCACGGGGTCACTCTCCTTCTGAAGCATTTAATGAAACGGTAGAAGAAGCGACAGAATCGCTTTATCCACTCGTGGCAGAAAATGGAATGGATTGGATGTATGCCAATTGCTCGACAACTGCTCAGCGTGGTGCTTTGGACTGGTGGAAAAAATTCAGAGATGCCGTAAAACCTGTATTTGAAGAACTATACGATAGCGTAGAATCCGGTCATGAAGCGCAAGTATCCATTGATAGTAACAGCAAAGATGATTATCGTGTGAAGTTGGAGGCGGAATTGGATGAATTGAGAAATAGTGAAATGTGGCAGGCGGGGAGAGCAGTGAGAAGTTTGAGGCCGGGGAAGTAAATTTTAATGATTTCGTTGTTTAGTGGCAGAGTAGTTTAGTAGTTCAGTTGTACAATTGTTGAGATATTGAGTTGTTGAGTTGTTGAGTTGTTGAGTTGGTAATTGATCTTTCTAAACAGGTGAGTGAAGCGAAAATTATAAGGGAATCACATTGATTTAGCAAAAATGTAATTATGGAAATAGCGGCAAAGAAGGCTGGCAATAAGTTGTCCATTGAGGAAATTGAAGCGGCCTATAATCGAATTCGCGAGGTTGTAACGGAAACTCCATTTTTAGAAAATTACAGCCTTTCTAAAAAGTATGAATGTAGTGTTCTTCTCAAGCGAGAGGATATGCAGACAGTGCGTTCATTTAAAATTCGTGGTGCATATAATAAAATTCGATCCTTAAGCGAGGCAGAATTAAAGAATGGAATTGTGTGTGCCAGTGCCGGAAATCATGCGCAAGGGGTGGCGCTCTCCTGTGCGAAACTAAAGATCAAAGGCACCATATTTATGCCCCACCCTACTCCAAACCAAAAGGTCAATAAAGTGAAGCAGTTTGGTGGAGACTGGATAGAAGTAATCCTAACAGGTGATACGTTTGATGATGCGTATGTAAGTGCTCTGGCATCAAGTGAAGCGGAACAAAAGGTATTTATTCATCCTTTTAATGATCCCGAAGTCATCGCCGGTCAGGCAACTATTGCTATAGAAATGTTGAAACAGACGGATAAACCTCTGGATTATCTTTTTGTCGCAGTGGGTGGAGGTGGATTAATTTCTGGAGTGGGGAGCTATTTTAAACAAATCAGTCCTTCGACAAAAATAATTGCTGTAGAATCCAGTGGGGCAGCTGCCTTGGATGCCTCATTAAAAAACGGATCGCTCACCTCTCTGGAAAAAATCGACAGTTTTGCAGATGGTATTGCCGTGAAAGAAATCGGAGATCTGACATATAAGATAATTTCTGAAGTTTTGGATGAAAATATTACCATTCCCGAAGGTGCCATTTGCTCATCCATTCTTAGCTTGTACAATGAAGATGCTATTGTGGTGGAGCCGGCAGGAGCAGTATCCATAGCGGCATTGGAATATTACAAAGATGAGATCAAAGGGAAGAATGTAGGCATTATCGTATGTGGTGGAAATAACGATGTAAACCGAACCCAGGAAATCAGAGAACGGGCACTTCTGCATGAAGGCAAGAAGCATTACTTCATCATTCGATTTCCGCAACGTGCCGGTGCACTCAAAGAATTCCTGAATGTATTGGGGCCGAATGACGATATCGCACATTTTGAGTACACCAAAAAGACCAATCGTGCAAGTGGTCCGGCGCTAGTCGGCATCGAAGTTCAAAATAAAAGTGACTTTGATACGCTGGTAGCCCGAATGAAGACAGAAGGAATCAATTTTGAGCACATCAATGATAATCCGATGTTGTTTGAAATGTTAGTCTAGGTCGAAGCACGATTTATTGAATCACAGCTATTGAATGCTTGGTAAATAACCAAATACCCGAATCGGTCATCAAAAAATCGGGACTGTAAATAATTTTGTGTTTCGGTTGAGGCAGGATACGAGTTTTCCACATTTCAATACTTCCAAAAATCCCCTCCAAGGATTTTTTAGGAGTGTTGGAATGTGAGTAAACTTGACCTTTACTTGAGAAGATTTTG
>JBCCVV010000435.1:0-2780 GCA_039194925.1 Bacteroidota bacterium | reverse complement strand
TTTGGAAGGTGGTGCATCGATTGCTATATCTCACAATAAAGGGGCTAATATTCAGTCTCATGCTTTATTGGATCACATCGATGAAATTTTGGGAATTATTGAAGCGGAGATTAAACCAGAGTGATTTGAAGTTAGGCAGTGTAGTCTAAAAAAACTAATTTTTTTCACACTTAACTTCTCTGTATAAAAGGTGATTACAAGGAGCAATCAATTTGTCTCCTTCATCAACTCTACTAGCATTGATAATAGTTAATTGTTCTTGAATTCGAACGGTATTATTATATTCATGCAAACGATCATGATGAAAATATTACTTAGTTTTTTGGGAGTACTTCTTTTTTATTCCTCGTCTATTTTTGCACAAAGACAAATCACTGGCTTTGAAAACCTTGTTCCATATGTAAGATTTGATCATCAAGGGTTCGTAGATATCAATGGCACCGAACTATTGCTAGAGAGTATCGATAGATCCATGCGCGTCTCTAAGATCACAGATAGTATTGAGTTGCTGTATGAAGTAGATTTTCCGTTCCTGGATCAAATTCACATTTTACATGGCCAGACACCTAACCGGTCACATTATGCAGTGCACGATTCTCTCTTATTCGAACTATTTACGGATAAAATCAGAGTTAGAAATCTTCTTACAAGCGAATACACTGATAGTTATGAATTAGAGCAAGAATTGCTTGATGACTTAAGGCAGGTTCGCATTACTAATGAATTAATATTTTTAAATCGATACACGAAACCTTATCAAGTCGTAATTAACCGCTCAACGAAAAAAATAAACGCTTATTCATTTCGTAAAAAAGAGACGTATTGCACTGAAAACTTTTTTTTCACCAAAGGAAGTAGCTTTAGTTCTATGAGAGGCATCACGGAACATAATTTGCTTCAAGAAACTGAAAAAGTTCTTTTTGAGGACGAATTTAACTTCTATACCTCGGTAAGAAATGATATATATGGACACAAAGGAATTGTCTTCGGAGGGGCGGAATCCATACGATTCTATAATGAGGACACCACCTTCCTTTTAAACTGCGATTTCGATTTCTTTTTAACTGATTTTCAAGTATATAGTACAGATCAAGGGTACATAACGATTCTCCATGAAGAAAATCTTCTAACGCTTGAGCATATTGATTCATCCGATTGTTCGGTACTGTATCGTCAGGAATTTCATGATCAATTTAATGAAGAAAATTTATTCATTCCATATCATACCCCCTTAATGGATAATGATCTTATATTATTTGGATATTACGAAGGACCCGATGCATATTTAGATCTTATGCTGCTTGATAGGTCCACTGGAATATTCGATACGATTGATAGCCCAGATTGCTTCTCCTCTTTTGATCCTACGACCTTTTTCAAGAATGAAAACTATTTATATTTCGTGGGTTATGATGCAGGTGACTACCCTGAATACCCGGTCATTGCACAATGGTATTCCATTGATCTGAACACTTTTGCAATGCAATATGAACCGGGATTATCTGATTTGGGTACTCCAATTGCTGTAGGTTCATCAACTAGAGATAAAACATATCTGTTAACCAATCAAAATTCGACGTTAAAACTATATGATCTTGTATCCGGAACAAATTTTACTTTGATAGATAAAATCCAGGATTCCAGAAATTTTGGAATCGAATCCATTCGATATTTAGCCAATCAAGATGAACATTTGGTTTTCAAACATAAAGACGACATTTACCTTGTGGATAATAATGACAACGAACAACTTCACCATTTATTCAATGCGGATGAAATCTCAAACCTGGCGCCGATAGGAAATTCATTTCAAGGTTTGGTCAATGATGATAGTACTACCTACTATTTAAATATTAATGCTGATAATCCATCATTTCTGAAAGTAGCACTGGATCAGTACCAATGGCTAAACGACAGGGCCGTCGTAGTATCAAACTATATTTTTGGTGATTTCACAATATACGGTAAGCGGTATTTTGACATCTCTGAGCAAAGTATAATGCCTATACCTATATCTGAGGACATCATTTCCTTTCTTCCTTCACATGAAAAAGTGCTTTTGCTTACAGAATGCCCAGAAGGATATTGTCTATATTCTTTTGAGGATGGAACAACAACAAAGCTATCCCCTTCCTTTAATTCCAAACCCGAAATCTTCTCAAAAAACGATGGTCAATTCTTTATAGTTGAACCAAATTCAAGTACAACCAACAAAGTCTATTTCATCAATGGCAACGGCAGTCTGGAAGATGAAATTGAAGTCAAAGGAAATCTTAAAGTGACTGCCACCGATGGACCTCTTTCTGTTTTTATGTTTTTTGATGCCCAAACAAGCAGCATGGAAATCATCCTGCATCGCTATTCCAAATTTCATAGCAATGAGATTCCTTATTCAATTTCGGAAGTTGAAACGATCAAGTGGTACAAAGCTGGCGATAATGTACTCATTAAAACAAAAGATGTGGAGGATGATGGAATTTACATATGCTCACTGGGAAAAGAAGCAAAACTATTGAACAACGAAGTGATCGACCTTTCAAAAGTTGATTTACTTTTTGCAAGCGAAAGTGAAAACACACTATCAATTTTGACGTCGAATTATGGAGAAACATTTATCCTTACTTATGATTTACTTACGCAGACTTTCACTGATATTTCCAGTCATCCCAGGGTCGATTATTCTTTTGACCAAATCAATCAGGGATTCAAAATAGCACCGAATGAATACGTTTTAACTTTTACCAATTTATTCGAATGGTTGACGTCAGAAAATAGTGAGC
>JBCCVV010000434.1:0-2792 GCA_039194925.1 Bacteroidota bacterium | reverse complement strand
GTGATTTCGTAATTGTGGACTATAATACTATCAAACTATCTTAATAATTAATAAAAATCTTCAAACTATGAAAAGAAGAACGTTTCTCACCGCAACCGCAACTGTTGGAGCAATTGGAGCCGCATCAGGTGCTACTGTAGTATCTTCTATGTACAACACTATAAATCTGAATATTCTCCTGGAGGAATTCGATGCGCCAGCTAAAGTCTTATTGGAAGACTTGGTTTCTGCGGTTAGCGAAAACATTCAAGAATTGGACTTGGACAGTAACTTTGCAAAGAAGATGGCAATGCCTGTGCAGATTTTATCCAATAATCTGACTGGAAAAGAAAAGTCAATTTCATACAGAAATAAGTACAATCAGACTATTACGTTGTACACAGCTAAAAATGCTAAACATAGCGTAACAATCAAATAAGCATAACGACCTAAACACCCATATTCCTTCAACTTTGAATGGAAATATGAACATATCGAGAGTCTTTATCATATGGATAAAGGCTCTTTTTTTATCCCACTTCCAATCTGGTTTTCTCACTTTTACAATGAAGTGGTTTAAACTAAAAATGGCCCGCAACCAAATCACGGACCACATATTTTTAAGTAATTCAGGTTTGAAGATTAACGGATAATCATTACTCTACTTGTTGCTCTTCCTTCGTGGCGCTGCCAATCCAAAATCACCATACCTTTTGGCAATTGATCTACGTCAATTTGAATTGCTCCTTCAAAAGCCGGTAGACTCATGGACTTTATCAATTGACCATCAAGACTTATAAAGTTTAATGTACTTACTTTTGTACTTGCCCCTTGCATATAGATGACATCCTGAGCCGGATTGGGGTAAACTTGCATTATTGCTGTTTCAGCCGTTTCATCCACATTTACAGGTGTACCATCCCAAACTACAAAGGTACCCATCATTCCTTTATCTTCATGCGGTAAGATATGACAGTGATACATGTATGAGTTGGTTGGATCTGTAGGATCCGCGACACCGTAATCAGCGAATGTTGTAATATAGCTTACCTTCCAGAAAGGCTGAACCAATACATTATCCTTCGGACCTTTGAATATTTCCGGGTAATCATCGGGATTTAATGCATCTCCATTTTCGTCGATCACTTCCGTCACCCAAAAGTGTATATCATGAATATGCCAAGGATGTCCCACGTTGGTCGTATTATCAATTGTCCAAACCTCTGTATCATCCAATCGCACTACATCATTAACCACCATCATGTTCATTAAAGTACTGTCGATATTGAATAGATTGCCATCGGCTCCAAAATTATCTTTACGGAATGTTTTCGTACGTGTATTGTCTACTTCGCTGAGCGGAGGTGCCTCAGAAGGATAAAGATTTATTGGGAATCCAATAATTGGGCTTACATACGATGGATTTGAAGGACCTACTACAATTCTAAGTAAATCTCGATCCGCTGCATACCCCTGAGTCGTGCAGGAATCTCCAATTATTCCGCGTTGTCCATTATTGGTACAAGGCAAATCAGCTCCGGGTATCGTCGATACCATATTTCTAACATACAACGTATCGCCTTCTAAACCTCTAAGATCCAGTAACCATTCTGTTCGCTCACCAGGTGCCATTAGAATTTCAGGAAGCTGATACGAACGATCCATGTATCCAGCATCCGTTGCAATCATTTGCGCTGGGAAAGTTGAACCATCATCCCGCGTAAATTTAAAGTTAAAAGAGTATTTACCATCTCCATTCAGCAATCTTAACCGAATCATATTTGCAGGCGCATCCATTACCGGATCAATTATGCCATTAACCATGTATTCATAATCTTTTTTAAATCCGAGTTCACTTTTGATCTGCATGCGATTAGTAGTAGAATCAAATTCGAAAAATTTGGTTTGAAAGATCAACGGAAAGTCATTGCCATTATAGTCCGTAGGTAATATATCATGAATTGCTGCTAAAATATCATCGTCCGGATCAGAAGGATCGTCCACGGGATCCTCCACGTAGATCATCCCTGACATTCCCATCTGTACATGTTTATAGGTAAGTCCCATAGCATGAGGATGATACCACATAGTAGCAGACTTGTCAAGCACTTGAAATTCAGGTTCCCACAATTGATCGGCCATAATCATCTGGTATGGTCCACCGTCTGCGGTATTTGGCACATGAGCTCCATGCCAGTGACAAGTGGTTCGTTCATCCAATCTATTGAGAACGCTGGGGTTTAAATTCGCTTTGTACTGCCAATTGATCGTAGGCCCTAAAATGGTAGTAGTCCCGGGATTATTAAAATCCTCAAAACAAAAGGTAGTTACACCATTTAGAGGATCATTGGGGATATCGGGATTAAAATCATGCGTGGTTTGAATTGCATCCAGGTCATAGGATCCCTGAGGGTTGTACACAATCAGTGGAGGAACCTCAAGCTTATTAATGAATTTTGGTGGAGGTGCTTCCTGAGCATTTGCTCCAACCAACAGACACATAAATGCAAGAAAACTTAAGTAGAGTTTTTTCATAGTAAGGAGTTTGTTTTAGTATAAAAATTAACGCCACAAGTTAAAAATACAACGTATTCCTTTATAGCGTAGAATTACCTAGCTGAAAACATAATCCATGTAGCTTGTCATGAAAAAACAACATTTTATACTATCAATGGAATCGAGTAGAGTGAAGTAAAAGAGCGGCTAGTACAACATGGTATGACCTTACTTTTACTTCAACCCTCTCACACCACCGGACGTACGGTTCCGTATCACGGCGGTTCCTAAAATTTAGTATGAGTAAAACTTCGTAT
>JBCCVV010000433.1:0-2832 GCA_039194925.1 Bacteroidota bacterium | reverse complement strand
GCGTATAAAACCATAAGATTCTAGCTGATTAGCAGTATAATACAGCCCCAAATACTTCGTAATTACTAAAATCTAATGCTTTTATCCCTTAAAACCAGGAATTCGTTCGTCTCTTTCTTCTTCGGGTAGTTTTGATTCCCAATACTCCTAGTAGGCCTCTTGTCAATTCTCTGGCGACCGTTCTTCCGATCTGGCGCGTTGTTGTACTGTTTACCACCTTTTCAAAAGTACTTTTTTCTCTGCGCCTAGAGGATTTTCTGGCCGTTGAGTTTTGTTCTTTGAGTCGATCTTGTGCTTCCTTCGATTGGGCCTCTTCAATTTTACCGGTAAGGATTTCATAGGCACTTTCACGATCAATATCCTCGTTATATTTTTCAACCAAGTAGGAATCTCGTACAATCGAGTTTATCTCTGCTTTGGTCAATATATCCATTCTGGATTGTGGTGCTCTTAAGTAAGTATGTGCCAATGGCGTAGGCCTTCCTTTACTATCCAAAGCTGATACCAATGCCTCTCCTATGCCCAATTCGGTCAACAATTGATCCACCTCATAGTAATCCGTAATCGGATAATTTTGCGCTGCCAATTTGATCGCTTTTCGGTCTTTGGCAGTAAAAGCACGCAGTGCATGTTGTATCTTCAGTCCCAATTGGCTCAAAACGGAATCTGGTATATCGACAGGGTTTTGAGTGACAAAAAACAAGCCCACCCCCTTCGAACGAATCAGTTTTACGATGACTTCTATTTGATCCATCAATGCATCCGAAGCTTTGTCAAATACCAAATGCGCTTCATCAATAAAAATGGCCAATTTCGGTCTATCCATGTCACCTTCCTCAGGGAATATGGAGTAGATCTCCGCCAGGATTTGCAACATAAATGTAGAAAACAGTTTAGGTTTGTCTTGAATATCGGTAAGCCGTAAAATCGAAATGATTCCTTTTCCTTCTTCATTAATTCTACACAGGTCATCCACATCAAACGAACGTTCTCCAAAAAACACTTCTGCACCCTGCCCTTCCAATTCTATGATTTTCCGCATGATAGTACCAACAGAAGAGGTTGAAATTCGCCCATATTCCTCCTGGACCGCGTCTTTACCTTCACCTGTTACATATTGGAGTGCTTTTTTCATGTCTTTAAGATCCAGCAAGGGAAGCTGATTATCATCACAAAACTTGAAAATAACAGCCATGATACCTTGTTGCGTATCATTGAGCTCAAGGATTTTAGAAAAAAGGATCGGGCCGAATTCTGATACGGTAGCCCGCAGTCGTGCCCCTTTTTCATCAGATAAGGTTAAAAATTCAACAGGACTTTGATCCGCAATGAAGGGAAATCCGATCTTTTCGTGACGTTCATCAATCTTTTTATGTCCATCAGATGGTACAGCGATCCCGCTTAAATCTCCCTTGATATCCATTACCAAAGAAGGAACCCCTTTGGCGGATAATTGCTCTGCCAATATTTGTAATGTTTTTGTTTTACCCGTTCCGGTAGCACCGGCAATCAATCCATGCCGGTTAAGTGTCTCTAGTGGTATACGGATGAAACTTTCGGTCAGAGCTTCTTCGGCCAATTTGGCCGCCCCTAGTATTATTGATTCTCCTTCAAAAGAATATCCTTCTGATAATTCCTGGATAAATGTGTCCTTCTTATCGCTCATAGTTCGATTCGTTGATGATGAAACAAGTTAAGAATTAAATTTTGACGAGACCACTAGTTCCTTGCCTCCACCTCTATAGTCGTAAAAGCCTTCTCCTGATTTACGTCCCAATCTTCCCGCCGTGACCATATTGGTAAGAAGTGGACAAGGTGCATACTTCGGATTTCCAAATCCATCGTACAAAACATTTAAAATTGAATAGCAAACATCTAATCCAATAAAATCTGCCAATTGTAGCGGCCCCATGGGATGGGCCATTCCAAGTTTCATTACGGTGTCAATTTCTTCTACACCGGCAACTCCCTCATATAAGGAATAAACTGCTTCATTGATCATCGGCATTAGGATTCGATTGGCAATAAAGCCAGGATAATCGTTTACTTCGGTGGGTACCTTTCCTATTGCTTTAGACAGTTCCATGATCTGAGCACATACTGTATCGGAAGTTGCAAAACCTCGAATCACCTCAATCAATTTCATGATCGGAACCGGATTCATGAAATGCATTCCGATAACTTTTTCGGGTCTTTTTGTAACCGATGCAATTTTGGTTATGCTTATGCTTGATGTATTCGTTGCCAGTATGCATTTATCAGGTGCCAATTCGTCGAGTTGATGGAATATTTTCAACTTTAACTCCACATTTTCCGTTGCCGCTTCAACAATCAAATCCGCAATCTGTACACCTTCTGCTACTGAAGTATGACAAGTAATATTCGCCAGGGTATTTTCCTTTTTATCTTCTGTGATTTTCTCTTTGGCAACCATTCTGGAAAGGTTCTTATTAATGGTTGCAATGGCTTTATCCAGGACTTCCTGAGACAAGTCAATCAAATTCACTTTAAATCCATTCATGGCAAAAACATGTGCTATTCCATTGCCCATTGTGCCCGCTCCGATCACAGAAATATTCTTCATTTAAACTTGTGTTTTTTACTAATTTGTCAATGCTGCAAAACTAATGAATAAAGGTACATTTTTGGGATATCCGTTAAGGATTTTGAGGTTGATTATCCTGAAAATTATTCTACCACGTAGTTGCTTTAATTGCGATGAATCGAAATACACTTCTGTCGTGAATAGTTATAGGAAGAATAACATGTCCAGTTGATTGTTAACGGATTTCTTCCTAAATGATAGAAAATTAGTCTGTACGTATAAATGAT
>JBCCVV010000432.1:0-2931 GCA_039194925.1 Bacteroidota bacterium | reverse complement strand
CGATTTTTTCTTGTTTCTGAATATATTTTTTTATGGAACAATGGCTTTGGTAAGAGCTTTGGTAGCCAGAACTTAGGAGACCTTGTTCTATTAGAAAAAGGAGAACAATTGAGTCGAGTGCAAGGACATGTACAAATGGAAACTCTTCAGAAACAAGAAAAAATCGATGCACTAAATATAGTTTCGCTTGCCAATTCCTCTTTCTGGGTGGAAGCTTTTGTAGATAGTACGGGTTATTTTCAAGCTCTTCTTCCAAGTGGTACGTACCGCGTTCAACCGAATAGATTCTATACTTCCCCTTTTAAGTCTGCTGGCTTTAAACAAAACACCCGCAGAATTGAATATTCTTTCATGAATAATTTTGAAGTTGTAAAAGACTCTATCACCAATTTGGACACGATTACGTTTAAAGTTATTCCAAGGCCAGAAAAAACTCTTTCTTCTTCTATTTTACCGATCGAACATTTGACACCCGATGACATCGATAATTTTGTGACAACATGGAAAGATTACTTCGATATTCCAGCAGTTTCAGTTGTGCTCATTCGCGACAATAAGGTCTTCTACGATAAGACGATGGGTCTAAAGAATAATTTGACCAGAGAATTGGCGAATTCGAATACACTTTTTGAGGCTGCCTCCATATCTAAAGCAGTTTTTGGAGTCATGGTACTACGGCTCGCCGAGAGAGGAATAATAGATTTGGACAAACCCCTTTATCAATACCTGCCCTTTCCGAATATTAAAGACGATCAGCGATCCAAGTTGCTCACGGCACGTCTGATTCTAGGACATCAGTCGGGGTTGCCTAACTGGGCCTGGGGCGGTCCCGGAACTTGGGAAGGTGGCGGAGACATTGAATTGAATTTTGAACCGGGATCAGATTTCGGATATTCGGGCGAAGCTTTCAATTATCTTGGCCGTGTGGTAGAACATATTACTCAGAAAAAATTACAAACGATTTATGAAGAAGAGATAGAAGGACCTTTTGGAGTTAAAGATTCGTATTTCTATTATACGGATGATCAGGAGGAGCGGTTTGCATTGGGACATTTACATCAATATATTCAAATTAAGGGACAAGAGCGCATCGCAAGCCCAGCATCAAGTGTTAGTACGAATGCTCACCTCTTTCAGGATTTTGTGCTTGGATTGATGAATGAAAAAAATATGTCGGCTGAATCATATGGGCTCATTTACGAACCGTACACTGTACTTTCGAAGGAGCAAAAATTGTATGATCCAGAATTTAGTCAGCATGTTTCTCACGGTTTTTTTGTCCAAATAAGAGATGATGGCATGTTAATTGGGCACGGAGGGAATAATGGAGATTACGACAGTAAGTTTGCTTATAATCCGCAAAAAAAATATGCGTATATTGTGTTTACCAATAGCAACTTGGGCGATGAATTTATTCGTGCTCTGGAGGAATTCCTTTTAACCAAGCATTAGACATTAAATCGTTATTTTCGTAGATGAGAAAAATACTTCTTCTTGTAATCGGATTACTTTCAACCCATATAACCTTTGCTCAAAACCCATCTGCTAAAATGCTGGGTTTTGAGGCGTTTGAATTTTCTACCGAAAAACTCGGGAACGTCAATTATTATCTGAGTCAGGATTCGTCTGGTATACAAAAGCCATTGTTGGTATATCTTGATGGCTCCGGATCATATCCACTTTTTCAGGTTGTAGAGGGAGGAATTGCGTCTACGGTGGTGCTTGATTTTCAACGATTGCGGGAGGATTTCACTATTTTATTGATTGGTAAACCGGGAGTTCCCTTTTCGGATGTTGTCGATTTTGATGCATATGGGTTTCCGATGTACGACGAACCGGAAGCATACACCAAGTATTTATCATTGGATTGGAGGGTTGATACTGCAGATAAGATCATTCATGACTTGATTCAAAAAAATACGATCGATGCAAAAAGGATTGTCGTATTTGGTTTTTCGGAAGGGGCACAAGTAGCTCCTAAATTAGCTGCAAAAAATAAACATATTACCCACCTTATGCTTTTTGGTGGCAATGGATTGAATCAACTTTTTGATCCCATTATCAGTACTCGAATGAAAGCGGTCACCGGAGAAATCTCTCAGACTCAAGCCCAAGTAGAGATCGACTCCCTTTTCAACATGTATCAAGATATATACGATGAACCATTGGCCACAGATAAGAACTGGTGGGGGCATACGTATCAACGATGGGCATCATTTACACTCACAGACCCATCTCAATATCTGTTACAATTGGATATACCCATTTATATGGCTAATGGAAGTTTGGATGAAAATTCGGTGTTGAGTGCGGATTATATTCAGTTGGAGTTCATAAAGAATAAGAAAAGTAATCTCACGTACAAAACGTATCCGAATTGCGATCATCAATTCAATGAATTGGTCATTGAGAATGGGGTTTTTAAGCAGGCTATTCCGCGGTTGGATGAGGTTTTAAGAGATGCGTTTGAGTGGTTGGAAATGAAATAACATCTGCTTGCAGGAATCGAAAAGTACCAACAGTTTGATAAATCAACTCTTAAGGGTGAATATGCTCGGTTTATCGATGATTAAATTATAACTTTTCCATGTGCTTTTATGGCTCAAGGCCTGTACATTTTTCAAACTTAAAGGAAATTTGTCAGCGTATAAAGTGCAATTAGCGTATTTCGTTTAATTGCTAATCCCATACTTTTCTTTTTTCTCTCTTTTCTTACCTACAAAATTAATACACGCTTGTACTGATATTGCTTAAATACATTGATTATCAAGTTTATACGAAGATACATTGTGGCTGTATTACTAACTAAAACATATAACATGAAAAGATTTGTATTTTCATGGTTGTTATTTGTTCCTTTGATTTTGTCTGGGCAAGGCGATGTGGGAACTAATTTTAATCATGAGGGCAACTTAGATCCCAATAGCTATG
>JBCCVV010000431.1:0-2986 GCA_039194925.1 Bacteroidota bacterium | reverse complement strand
TTTTCACCATTCTTTGGAAATCTAAGTGATCAATATGGAAGGCGTCCAGTCATTTTGCTATCACTTTTCGGCTTTACTATAGATTATTTAATTCTGGCCTTAGCTCCTACATATGCATGGTTGGTTATTGGTAGGATTATTGCTGGATTTTTTGGCGCCAGTTACACCACAGCTTCGGCATATATCGCTGATGTGAGTACGGATGAAAATCGCTCTCAGAATTTTGGGATGTTGGGTGCAGCTTTCGGTTTGGGCTTTATTATCGGTCCATTAATTGGTGGGGTATTAGGCACTTACGGATTGAGACAGCCTTTTTATGTAGCTGCGGTATTGACATTTTTAAACTTTCTTTACGGGTATTTCATCTTGCCTGAATCATTGGCAAAAGAAAATCGCAGGAAATTTGACTGGAAGAAAGCCAACCCATTAAGCACACTGATCAAATTATCGAAATACAAGCAAATCGGGGTTTTGTTTATTGCCTATTTTTTATTGTATCTCGGGTCACATGCCGTGCAAAGCAATTGGACATATTTCACGATGTATCGATTTGAATGGAGTGCATTCACGGTCGGAGTATCATTAGCAGTGGTAGGTGTTTTGGTCGGCGTAGTGCAAGCCGTATTAGCACAAAAAGCTGCTGATAAATTTGGCTTAAATAAGAGTATTATTTGGGGGTTTGGACTCTATACTCTAGGAATGTTTTTGTTTGCATTTGCCTCTGCTTCCTGGATGATGTTCGTTTTTTTGATTCCGTATTGTCTGGGAGGTATTGCTTCACCCAACCTTCAAGCATTGATGGTTAGTCAAGTCCCCGAAAACGAACAAGGAGAATTGCAAGGAGGTTTGACCAGTCTGGGAAGTATCACAACAATTATTGGGCCTGTGATGATGACTGGAATTTTCTATTATTTCACCACCGACAATGCTCCTTTTCACTTTCCGGGATCAGCTTTTTTTCTGGGTGGTATCTTGATGTTGGGCAGTTATATACTAGCCTACTTTTTCCTGAGAGATAAATGAGAGTTGACTTTTAGATCTGTACTTTAGGAGAAGTAAGAACGCATAGGAAAAGATCAAACTAGACCATTAAATACTTAATATAGGCGTTCGTACTTTTCACTATTTATCGTGCTGAAATGTATTTAGAATAACAGTTTGAACCCTTTTGTCCTGTCCATAGGAACTTCTGTCCATTTTTTCAAGCCCATGTTGCCCTGATATTTGTGTTATAATTATTCACAAAGATTTAGACTAAAAAAATAAAAATGGCAACTGAAATTAAAATCAAAAATCTGCCCGAAGGATTTCAAAGTATAATTACAAACGGCAAACATTCAATCATAGCAGACGAGCCAATTCGATCAAATGGAACAGATCTTGGATTAGCTCCCACCGAGTTGGTTTTGGCTGGTTTGGCAATGTGTAAGGTAGCGACAGTACGTCATATTGCTAGAAAGAAAGGATGGGAAATCGGAAATGTGGAAGGGTCACTCAGTCAGAAAGTGAGACGCACTGAAAATGGACTATTGCCAAAAGTAAGGGTTGATATTAGCATCGAAGGAAATCTTACGAAAGAGCAAAGACGTGAATTATTGTACGAAGCTGATCATTGCTATATCCACAGATTAATTGAGTCGGACTGGGATATTGAATCTGCTATAAAAGAAGAAACTGTATTGGCATAATTACAAATTAATTTAATAATAGAATAAAACATAAGTTATGAAAGAGATAGTAACAGCAAAGGAATTTAATGCATTGGCAACACAAGACAAACCCATATTACTCGATTTTTATGCAGATTGGTGTGGCCCATGTAAGTCTTTGCTTCCAATAGTAGAGAAGTTGGCCGATAAGTATGAAGATGATGTTCATATACGGAAGGTGAATGTAGATCGATTTCCTCAGCTTGCGCAAAAATTCAACGTGAGAAGTATTCCTGCTTTATTCTTTTTGCAAGATCAAAAAGTGTTAGAGAAAGCAGTTGGATATCAAAGTGAAGCAGCTTTGGAAGCCTTGATCAAAAGAAATACTACCGTAGAAGCCTAAGAAAAAGAGAAGCGTTTTCATAAATGAAAGGGCAGTCTCAAAAAAGATTGCCCTATTTTTTTAAACTTAATAATATACAACCATGAAAGACATAATTAATTCAATCCGAAAGAAACTGTTTCGTGATAATTTCGAGTTATCTTGTGGAAATTGCTGGGGTCATCAGGAATATTCGAATCAATTTGTAGAAAAGCCGGTGGACATTGCCAGAAGCCAAAAGGACAATTTTATATCAAGATTCGTGAAGAAGTATATTCGCAACACAAAATGATGACATTAACCTATTTTAATCGTACCGCTGAAATTGCTGAGATTGAAAATCGGCTCAAGCAGCTTACGTTGGCGTATAATTTAGAAGAGCGTGATGGACAGGAGGAACCCATGTTTGTTGATGGAAAATCGAAGTATGTGGGAATTGATGAGATGAACGCATATCTGGATCAATTGGAGCGTGAGAAAGAACAATGGTATTATTGTGGTTGTTGATTTTTAAGTTGCTCAGCTGTTTAGTTGCAGAATTGATGAGTTATTGAGTTGTTGAGTTGTTGTTTTTTTACTTTCAGTTTTGCAATTGAGGACTGTGAGAATTTAAAAAAATTAAACATCTCAAGCTTTATCAAAAAGTAGATCATCGGTATGAAATTCAGAAGAAGCTAAATGCTATCGTTGAATACATAGATTAAAAACATTACAATATTATGGCGGTTACGACCATCGAGTCTTACAAGTTTTCAGCAAATAAATTGAATAAAAAGGAAGCCTACTTCGAAATTCAGAAGATTAGCCTGGATATTTATTGTGCTGCGAATAAAACGGAACGTTCCGATCATTATAAGATCTATTGGATTGAGGATGGCAGTGGTACCTATGACATTGATTTTAAAGAATTTGAAATTAATGGAAGTGGTATATTTTGTGTTTCACCAGGGCAGAT
>JBCCVV010000430.1:0-3010 GCA_039194925.1 Bacteroidota bacterium | reverse complement strand
TTAATCTGAAGTCATAATACCTCCAATTAAAAAAATAGCTATTAATGCGAATTTTACGTATATATTTATTTTAAACATCTTTCCTGTTATATTTAAATCATTGTCGCAAAGTTACGTTTTATACTTTGCAAACCATGCCAAAGGACATAACAACTTAGTTTTTGTTTTTATCGTTATGTTTAAGCATAAAAGAGAGTTTATTGATTCATTTTGCTAAATCATTTTTTGGGGTATTTTGTTTTGCTTTATTGCTGAATTCTCCGGTATTCAGTCAAGCAGCGTCTACATTCGAATTGAAAATAACGGATGATCAACCCTACTCAATTTTAAATTCTTACAATCAAATACTTGAAGCCAAAGATTCTCTTCAATTTCGTAGTTTAATCCAAACCGAATTATTTGCGTTATGGTCCCAAGGATACTTGTTGGCTCGACTGGATACAATTGCAAAAAGTAGTGAGAATAAATTCAAGGCCCTCATAACGATAGGAGAGCAATATAAATTTGGAGAGGTGCAAATATCAGAAAGAGATCTGGCCATGGTGAATGCGGCGGGATTAAAGAATGTACGTTGGAAGGACAAATTTCTATCCTCAAGTTTAGTAGCAGAATATTCAGAAACATTACTTACTTACCTGGAGAATAATGGCTATCCTTTTGCCAATATTCATTTGGACAGCACAATAATCTCTTCTGGAATCGTGAATTCTACACTCAAAGTGTCAAGAAACAAATATGTACCTTTTGATAGCCTCGCAATACAAGGCAATGTCGACATCAGATCCAGTTACATGTCGCGATATTTAAATATTAAAGTGGACAACCCTTATGATCGATCAAAAATAAATGAAATTGAAAAGCGAATAAATGATTTGACTTTTGTGGAATTGGATAGTACGCCGATTATTAAGTTTACGAATAATAAGGCCCAGATTCAGTTGTTTCTCCGGCCTAAAAAGGCATCTCGATTTGATTTCCTGATTGGGGTATTGCCTTCTACCGAAAATGGACAAAGGCGTTTTTCGATAATTGGTGATTTTACCGGTGAAATGTATAATAAACTGGGACAGGGCGAATACATATATGCAAATGTTCAAAGTCGGCCGGAAACAAGAATTTTAGATGTACGATTTAGTTATCCGTACGTGTTGAATTTACCTTTGGGAATCGACTTAAAAGGTGGAATATTTTTTAACGAACAGTTTAGAGAAACGGTTTGGAATGCGGGTATTTTGTACCAGTTTGATGGTGGCTCCAGCCTAAAGGCTTCCTGGAATAATAAGACCTCACGGCTTATAGATGTTGACACAACTAGTATATTACTCAATAAAAGATTGCCAAATCAACTTGATATTGCCTATAATGGGGGAGGGTTGGAGTATGTGTATCGAAACCTGGATTATCGATTCAATCCTACCAGAGGATGGGAAGCTACTTTGAGCGGTACAGTTGGTTTGAAAAAAATTATCCGAAACAATCGAATTGAAGAACTGAGCCGACCCGAAATTGATTTTAACGAAGCATACGATACATTGAAGCTGAATACGCTGCAAACAGAAGCTCGATTATCCGCTGCGTTATACATTCCGGCATTTGGCGTTAGCACTGTGAAGCTAGGAATCGAAGGAGGGCTGCAATACAACGAGGAGCAGATCTATGAAAATGAGCTTTACAGAATTGGCGGGAATGCATTGCTCCGTGGATTTGATGAATTAAGCGTATTGACCAGTACCTATCTCGTCAATACGTTTGAGTTCAGATTGCTACTGGATCGTAACTCTTTTCTAAGTTTTCCATTCATCGATTACGGCGTGACACGTGTTATGATTGATGAACAGGAACAATGGGATACTACGTTTAGTGTAGGAATGGGCATCAATTTCTCCACTCCTGCCGGAATATTCAATGTATCCTTTGCGGCAGGTCGAAGGTTGAATAACCCTCTTGATTTTGGCAACACAAAAATTCACTTTGGCTATGTTAGCCTATTTTGAAATTTAATAACTTTTGGACAATTTACGATGACTCTTTAAGATGGAGCCGAAGCTTCTAATTCATCCCAGTATTCTGTCGCCCTTCTGGTATGGGGAATGCAAATAGATCCACCTACCAGGTTTGCAATGGAAAACACCTCAAAGATTTCATCCGGTGTGACTCCAAGTTCATGGCAAGTTCCCAGGTGATATTTAATACAATCATCACAACGCAATACCATCGATGCCACCAATCCTAGCAATTCTTTTGTTTTTAGACTAAGGGCACCATCGGTGTAGGTTTGATTGTCCAGACTAAAAAATCGTTTTAGTACTTTGTTATTTTGGGACATTATGCGTTCGTTCATTTTCTCTCGATACGCGTTGAATTCTTTAACACTTGACATATTTCTCTGTTTAATATCTACGGTAATTTTTACAAGTATTGGAACCGGGATGATAGCATTCTGGGTGTTTCTTATTTTATACAGTGCCTTTATTTATTCCTCTCCAAATGGAGATGATCATTCTCACGGGAAATAAAAATAGCACTAGAATTGTTCCAGTTCCAAAAAATATGAATTGGTATTTGATGTATTTCGATAGGTTCATTGCTGTATCAGGCAGGAGATGACTTAGCATTCTTACATGATTTCCTTTATCCCAAAAATCCTGAAAATTGAAAAGTGCATCGATAGAATATAGAAAAAGAGGTATGGGTAGAAAAACGAGTACCAGTTTGATCCATTTCTTATGCGCGATCAAGGTATGTTTTAGTAAAAAGATATAGCGTGTAAATGTGACAAATAGCAGGATGAAAAAAATGTTTGGGGTGTAAAATGGAAATCGAACGCCAACATAATTGATTATTGGGAGCATAAATAGAAGCACTATTATTGCTGATGCTACCCACCAGATCAGTTCCAATGTCAATTTATTATTCATTGATCAAAGAAATTTTTTCTCGAAAGAAAATCGTTTAAGATAAAAATTATAAAAGAAAACGATCCCTGTGGCTATAATCTTAGCCAATATAG
>JBCCVV010000429.1:0-3077 GCA_039194925.1 Bacteroidota bacterium | reverse complement strand
TGTGAAGTGATGGAATACGATGATTTTTACTTGGTTACCAAATTTTAATTATTCACAACGCTTTAGGAGGGTTTCATACCATATATTTGACAGATACAGCGTAATTCGTGTTTTTCGGTACTATGACAAAAAGAGCTATTGTAAAATTGACTTTCCATCTATTATTTTGGATAGGCTGGGCAATATTTTTTAATAGCATAACGGCGCTGGAGTTAATTCAAGACATTGAGATTTTTGACAATGCCGGAGGCCAAATTATTGATCAAACAGAGAATAAACGCGTGGATGCGCTTCCACTAATTCTTGTCGGTATTCTATTCAAGGCTCTTCTTTCTTATTTAATTTTACATAGGCTTACCTTATTTTTTGAAGGCCATCATTGGATCAAATTAGTACTGAGCAGTATGGTGTTAATCGCCTTTTTTATATCGATAGAAACTTTTGTTGATAAGAATATTATTGACGCTTCAGCGGTTTATGAAGAATTACATTTTGACATATGGATAAATTCGAATTATATTCAGTATTTAATTTTAGTGGTTGTGCTTATAGCTTATGTGGTGATAGAACGGTTGATAGCATTGGACAAAAAGTATCTGAGAATGGAAAAGGAAAAATTACAAAGTGAATTATCCTTTTTAAAGTATCAACTGAACCCTCATTTGCTTTTTAACACCTTAAATAATTTGTTTTCCATGTCGCAAGCCAGAGGGGCGGATGATGTTTCAGATGGTATTTTAAAATTATCTGAAATTATGAGATATATGCTTTATGAAAATAAGGAATCTTTAATACCGTTAAAAAAAGAGGTTGATTTTTTACACCAGTACATGGAATTACAGAAATTGCGGTTTGAAGAGGAAGAATTATTGCAATTCTCCTTTAAAATTGAGGGAGATTTGGATCAAATAAAGATACCACCTTTTATATTGATTCCATTTGTTGAAAATGCGTGTAAGCATGGCATTAATACCAATGCTCCGTCGACGATTGACATACTCTTGGTAATTGAGAATAATACGTTGACGTTTAAGGTGGCAAATTCAATTGTCAAGGGGCAAAAAAAGCTTAGTGCCGATGAAGGTGGAATAGGAATTCGAAATTTGAAACAAAGGCTGGAACTATTGTATCCCAACGCTTACGTGCTAAAACATTATGAATCAAATGAAACATATTATTCCATGTTAGAAATAGTATCGAGCAAATGAAACTTTCCTGTGTCATAGTGGAAGATGAGGTAAAAGCCAAAGATGTACTAAAAAGGTACATAGATCGGGTAGACTATTTGGAATATGCAGCATATTGCAAAGACGGACTTGAGGCATTCAATACCCTACCAAAATTAAAGCCAGACATCATTTTTTTGGACATTAATATGCCCAACCTGAATGGTCTCGAACTTTTGGAGCTATTGAAATACTCTCCTAATGTTATTATTACCTCGGCATATTCTGAATATGCTATCAATAGCTATGAATTTGATGTGGTGGATTATCTTCTTAAGCCCATAGCATTTAGCAAATTCATCAGGGCAGTGTCCCGGGTCGCAAGACAGACATTAAATGAGGAAGAGGTACATCCTACTAGAAATGAGACGCCTGGGAAGATGGACTATGCCCTGTTAAAGTCCGGAAGTAAAACGCATAAAGTATCATTAAATGACATTGTTTACCTTGAAAAAGATGGGAATTATATTGATTTTCATTTGGCAGATGGGCGAAAAATATTAATTCGCTCTAATATGAGTGATGTCTTTGACCTGGTACCTCCGTTATTGTTTCAACGTGTACATAAGTCATTTGTAGTGAACCTCAATAAGATCACAACGATTGAAGTGAATCAGCTGACCTTGCCGAATAACAAAACGATCCCGTTGGGGGCTTCTTATCGTCAGGAGTTGAATTCAAGGATGTAGAAGTAGATAGCATCTTCCCTATTTGAATATCTAATATAATCGCATAAAACAAAAGCAGATTCCAAATAAATGAAACCTGCTTTTTTGAGGGTTAGGTCAATTTTAGACCCAATCCATATTATTTATTGCAGAGTGACCTGAACTTCATCTGTTCCTACATTTCCTGCTTCATCGGTAGCCGTAACAGTCAATGTGTAATCTCCGGTTGGTGTGGATTCGCCTAAAAACAAATTAACATTGAACGTGTGCAATGTATCACTGGATAACGGATCCAAACTTAGATCGTCTATAAGTTCTGAGGAAAGAACAACAGATTCCAATTTGGTATCTTCTGTCACAGTTCCAGTGATTATCATTGTATCCGGCACGGCATAAGTGCTTCCTGCCGCTGGTGCGGTTATATTAACCAATGGAGCATCATTGTCACTATCACCACAAGAAATTGCAATAAAGCCCAAGGCCATTATCACTGCCACATATTTAATTTTACTCATATTGAATTTGAAATTTAGAATTGAAGTGATTTAGTTCTATGTTTTAAAATCACTTCTTTAAATGATTTAATAGTGGGTATAACGAAGTAGGATTTAAGAACGTGTATACTCTTTTTAGTATTAAGATTTTATTAAGAAGCTAGACATAATGGTAAGTTTACTTCAAATTACAAAGTAGGCATATGGTTTGGACAATAAATTACCAATTATCGAAAGTAAACTTGGCGAATGCAAAATGGTTACATAGAGTTGACCATCTGAAGTTACAAGTTGCTTGATAACAATGGGTTATGTTGTGAATGAATTACAGTGAAAAAGTTAAATTGTATGTTCCACTAACAAAAAATGTGTTTCCGTTTTCATGGAAACGGAAGTATAGTTTTGAGTTTTATATTACGATGCTAGTGTAGGTTTTGATCCAGCAGCAAAAATAGAGAAAAAGAAGGATCGGAACTTTTAAATATAGAAAGCAGAGCAAGCATATTGAACAGTATGCTAAAAATGGAGAGAGATAAAGCAAACGACTTCAATATAAAAATGAAAAGAAGGAATAGTTAGAAAAATTTAGTTGGTGAAAATAAATTTTAAGAATTTTTTTAGTGTATAAAAAGATATCTTTTTTAGTTTTTCTTCGGTTGTTGCTAAGTGGTTGAAAGACAAATTTTTGT
>JBCCVV010000428.1:0-3170 GCA_039194925.1 Bacteroidota bacterium | reverse complement strand
TACATGGATGAGAAGATTGAAAATTATATTCTTGATATAGTATTTGCTACTCGGGATCCAAAGCAGGCGGGAATTCATGACCTGGAAGGATTGATCAGTTATGGAGGATCTCCAAGAGCGAGCATCAACTTGGCAAAGGCATCTAAAGCGTATGCATTTTTGCAAAGAAGAGGATATGTAATTCCGGAAGATGTACGTTCTGTATGCGAAGATATCATGCGTCACAGAATAGGATTGACCTATGAAGCAGAAGCTGAAAATGTGACTCAGGAAGATATCATTAAACGCGTCATCAATGCCGTAGAAGTGCCTTAATTAAAATCATTTTAGCGAATCAAAATTTCCTTTTCAAGACACATCAGAAACTGCAATGGACACCACAGAACTGTTAAAAAAAGTTCGAAAAATTGAAATTAAGACCAAAGGTCTGAGTAAACATATTTTCTCTGGAGAATATCATAGTGCTTTCAAAGGTCGGGGAATGTCATTTAGCGAGGTGCGTGACTATACCTATGGAGATGATGTTAGGAATATCGATTGGAATGTAACGGCAAGAACAGGTGACACGTCTATTAAAGTGTTTGAAGAGGAAAGAGAGTTGACTGTTATGCTTTTGATTGATGTTAGTGCTTCTTCTCTTTTTGGAACCAGCGGACAGTTTAAAAGTGAGTTGATTACAGAAATTGCAGCAGTGATTGCTTTCTCGGCTACTACCAATAATGATAAGGTGGGAGCTATTCTTTTTTCAGATAAGATTGAGCGATACATCCCACCCAAAAAAGGACGAAAGACCATATTAAGGATTATTCGGGACCTAATTACGCACGAGACGGAAAACCAGGGGACGGATATCAAGAAAGCATTGGAATACTTAAATAACATTCAAAAGAAAAGAGCCATCGTTTTTGTGCTTTCGGATTTTATTGATCGTGAATATGAACAAGCATTAAATATTGCTTCAAGACGTCACGATATCGTTGGCCTGCACATTTATGATAAGAGTGAAAAAGAATTACCCAACGTAGGTTTATTAAGAGTTAAGGATGCAGAAACAGGAAAAGAAAAGATTATTGATACAGCAATGACGTCAGTGAGAGAGGAGTATGCACAGTGGTTTCTTACCCACGAAGAAATGTTTAAAACAGTTTTCAATAAATCGGGCTCCGATGTTGTAAGCATTCAAACGGATCAAGACTATGTTAAGGCATTATTGAAATTCTTTAAAAAGAGAGGCCGATGAGACAAATTAGATTGGTGCTTGTATTGTGTCTTTTTTCTTGTTGGGCGATGGGGCAAGTAAGTGTGGCTGTGAGTGCAAATACGGATACCATTTATTTTGGAGATGAGGTTGAGCTTACCATAAAGTTGAATGTTCCTAATGGTGTGGATGTTACTTCACTGGATTTTACGCCTATTAAAGAATGTCTCAATCTGATTCATCATCAAATGCCTGCCGAATTGGATTCCATTATGGATATTGATTTACTGGATGGAGGAGCGTTTAATATCGATAATGACAATCTGATTGCAACAAAAGAAGGTTTAAATGGAGCAATACCAAAGACAGGTATTATTCGACTGCGTGTGACTAGTACCGGGGTTCTTGATTTGCCTCGTCCACGAATAGGGTACTTGTCCGGTGAAGAAGAAATGTTGCTCACTACTGCGCGATTATTTGTAAAGCCGCGTGAAGGCATGGAAGACATCAATCCGAATTGGGGCATTATTGAAGAAGAACGATCCTGGAAAGATTATTTGTGGTATGTATATGTGGTATTCGGTGTTTTAGGGATAGGTGCGGGAGTATTTGCATTACAAAAGTATCTAAAAAGGGATAAGCGAGAAGAAGTAGTTGAAGAAGAGAAAATCAAATTGCCGGCCCATGCAATTGCTATTAAGGATTTGGACGAGTTAAAATCAAAGCAACTTTGGCAAAATGGTGATACGAAAGGTTACCACACCGAATTGACACGGATCATGAGGCAATATTTAGAGGATAGATTTGAAATCAATGCCTTGGAAATGACTTCCAGTCAACTTAAGAGAGAATTAAAAAAAGTTTTCTTACTGCCTGAGATCGTAATGCGGATTGATGATATTTTGCAAATAGCGGATAAAGTGAAATTCGCGAAAGGGAATGCCGGACCAGAGATCAACGAACGGTTTATGGAAGAGGCGTATAAAATTGTAGATGAAACTAAGATCATAAAAAAAGAGCAGGAAGACGTTTAATGATAGGGTATCTTAGAAATATAGAATTTGTAGATCCGTGGTTATTATTCCTTGGACTCGTGCCGATTGGCTGGTATGCATGGAAGTTTTTCTCGCGCAGGAATTCAGATACCACTTTTACGCTTTCATCTTCAGAATCCATAGAAAGTTCATTTTCAATTAGAGGAAGACTGTCATGGTTACCTGATGTACTTCGAGTACTGGGTCTGGTGTTTTTGGTCATTGCACTTGCGCGACCTCAACTGACCTTGAAGGAGGAAGAAGTAAAAGCAGAAGGTATTGATATAATGTTGGCCATTGATCTATCCAGCAGCATGTTGGCCAAAGACTTCGAACCAGATCGATTAGAGGTGAGTAAAGAAGTTGCTATTGATTTTGTAAAGAAAAGACCTTACGATCGCATGGGGTTAGCGGTCTTTGCCGGAGAGGCTTTTACCCAATGTCCTTTAACAACAGACCAGACCATTTTGACTGATTTTCTGGAGACACTTGCTGTAGGAACATTGGCCGATGGTACTGCAATTGGAATGGGACTAGCCACAGCTATAAATCGGTTAAAAGATAGTGAGTCCAAATCAAAAATAGTCATTCTGCTTACGGATGGTGTGAATAATACAGGGTATATAGATCCAGAGACAGCTTCGCAGATAGCCGAAGAGTATGAAGTTAAAGTATATACCATAGGTGTTGGTTCTGAGGGCAATGCCTTGACTCCTGTTAACCGACGAAGCAATGGTCAATATGTATTTCGAATGGCTCGGGTACAAATTGATGAGGAATTGCTTAAAGAGATTTCAAGAAATACGGGAGGGCGATATTTTAGGGCTACCGATAGAGATGATTTGGAAAATATTTATGCTGAAATTGATCGCTTGGAAAAAACGGAGATTGAAGTCAATGTTTTCAAACGGTATGAAGATGAATTTAGAAATTTTTTG
>JBCCVV010000427.1:0-3241 GCA_039194925.1 Bacteroidota bacterium | reverse complement strand
TGATGCTCCAAAACTCTACAACTCTACAACTCTACAACTCTACAACTATACAACTCTACAACTCTACAACTCTACAATTTAGCCACTGATCTACCTTAAAGTTGTTAATCTTATCTAATTATTTCAAAATAGGAAATCAAAAACGATCATATATGTATTATTGCATGTGAGTTCATCGTTTTTTCAATGAAATAATTGATGCAGCCCAATTAAAATTAGTCTTTATAAATACTACAAGATGAAGAAAAGTATAAAAATTCTCGGCTTGTTGACGATTCTACTCGTAGGAATGTCTTCTATTATTGTGAATAATGACAAGCTCTTCGAGATCACCAAGAACATAGAGATTTTTGCCAATGCATTTCAAAAACTAAATACCAATTATGTAGATGAGATCGATCCAAGTGAATTGATGCGAATTGGGATTGATGCTATGGTTTCTTCATTGGACCCTTATACAAATTATATATCCGAAAGTCAGATAGAGAGTTATCGATTGGCCAATGAAGGTAAATACCAGGGGATGGGGGCCATTGTTGAAAAAATTGGAGATCACATTACGATTGTGGAAGCCTATGAAGATGGTCCGTCGATCAAAGCGGGACTAAAAGCTGGGGATCAAATTATTGAAGTGAATGGCTTTAAAACGAAAGGGAAATCTACGGAAGAGATGAATGCAATTGCCAAAGGAGTAGCAGGTACCACCATGAATCTGCGTATTAAAAGACCCGGTGAGAAAAAAGAGTTTGATGTAGAATTGACAAGAGGAGAAACCATTATACCGAATGTACCTTATTCTGGAAGAGTGGCTGATAATATTGGATACATCTCATTGACCACGTTTACACAGAATGCGGGCAAAAACATTTCAGACGCCCTGAGCAGAATGAAAAAGGAAGGAGGATTGGATGGGGTCATCCTGGATTTAAGATTTAATGGTGGTGGATTGATGCGAGAGGCCATTACCATTTGTAATATTTTCTTGCCGCAAGGAATGGAAGTAGTATCTACTAAAGGAAAAATAAAGGAACGAGACAGATCTTTCTCAACGATGCGACCAGCGGTAGATCCGGAAATTCCAATTGTTGTTCTTACCAATAAACGTTCGGCTTCTGCATCAGAGATTGTTTCAGGAGTGATACAGGATTACGATCGGGGTATCATAATGGGCCAGCGTACGTTTGGAAAGGGGCTGGTGCAAAATACAGAAGAAGTAGGGTACAATTCTCGAGTTAAACTTACTACGTCTAAGTATTACATTCCCAGCAGAAGATGTATACAAGCTGTGAAATATGAAAATGGACAACCCGTAGATATTCCAGACGAAGAACGTTCGAAATTTAAGACTGCGAATGGCAGAGTAGTGCTTGATGGGGGAGGAGTTACACCGGATGTTAAGTTGCCCGCCAAAGAGCTTTCTGAATTTACCAAAGCGCTTTTAAATGAAAAAGTAGTTTTCAAATTTGTTAATGCATATACTTCGAATCTGGACAGTATTGATGCTCCTGGTGATTTCAAATTTATGGATTATGAAGGATTCAAGTCTTTTGTGTTGAATAGTGATTTTCAGTTTCAATCAGAACTGGAAAATAAGATCATGGAGTTGAAAAAAGAGTCCGAAGATGCCTTGGCTCCGGAATTTCAACAATTGCTGGCAAAATTGGATAAAATGCAAGTAGATCATTTGGATACGTATCAAGAAGAGATTATAAAAGAGATTGAGGTGCAAATTGTAACCCGATTCTATTTCCAATCGGGAAAAGCAAAACAAAAACTAAATGGTGACTCCGAAGTGCAAGAAGCGATTGCATTATTAAATGATCCTGCGAAATACAACAAAATACTCGGTAAATAATTCAGGACGTTTAATTTTGCGTCATGCCGACGATTCTTAATATTGAAACCAGCACGGATATTTGCTCTGTATGTATTTCCAATGCTGGAAAAATTCTTTCCATTCGTGAAACAGAACGCTCTTACAGCCACAGCGAAGTAATAGCTATATTCATTGATGAATGTATCAAAGAGGCGGGATTGAAAATGTCTGCATTGGATGCTGTAGCTATTAGCCAGGGTCCGGGTTCGTATACGGCACTTCGGATTGGAACAGCTACGGCAAAAGGCATCTGTTTTGCTCTATCTATTCCATTAATCGCAATCGGTACCTTGGATGCACTTTACGAAAGTATTATGCACATCGCTGGAAAGAATGATCTTATTATTCCTTTGATCGATGCCAGAAGGAAAGAAGTGTATCGCTGTGTATTTGATACGAATGGTAATGTACTCGAATCTGTGAAGCCCATTATTTTGGATGAACATACGTTTAGGGAATACAGTGCCTGTGAAAATTTATTATTTTGTGGAGATGGTATAGATAAGGCCAAAGAGATTCTCAATTTGGGCAATGCACAGTTTTTTAATGAGGAATGCTCTTCAAAACATATGATAAGGTTATCCGAAGAAAAATTCGCCAAGAATCTATTTGAAAATATTTCCTATTACGAGCCGTATTATTACAAGGGCCCCAATATCACGGTACAAAAGAAGAATATACTGAGATAGCGGAATTTATTCTTTTCATTATAAGTTATATACATATTGAAAATAACCTAATCGATTCCGATCATAGCAAGAGGTTTACGGAAAATACAATTATAAAACCTTCGAATTGACGAAAGAAAAAATGTAAGATTTCCATCATTTTGTGATCAATAATTTAAGGATTTCATAAAACTGGCACACATTTCGCATAGATAGAGTATAGAATTTTTCCGTGAACTATCAAACAATTTCGTAATGAGGAATAAGAAGAATGAAACCGTAACGCTAAAGAAAGGCGGAAATGATGTCCAGCTGGACTATGCTGATCTTAGAAAAGCGGTATTGGTGTTACGTGCGGTTAATCACAAGCTTCGTCAAAGAATAATTGACCTTCTAGAAGATGGCGAGACTATGACCGTAACTGACATCTACATTAAATTGAGATTGGAGCAATCTGTTGCTTCACAGCACCTCGCTATTTTGAGAAGAGCTGGTGTAGTGGCTACAGAAAGACAAGGTAAATTTATTTATTATTCGTTGGATAAGAATAGACTTGCTCAAATTTCTGCTTTAGTTGAAGATTTAGCAGGGTAATAGATATTACTTTAACTAAGCAATTAAAACCGATTGAATAATAACAGCTTATGTAAGAAAACTACCTGAAAAAAATTAAGATCGTCCCTTTTATTCTTTTTTT
>JBCCVV010000426.1:0-3279 GCA_039194925.1 Bacteroidota bacterium | reverse complement strand
GATTGGAGATGTAGCTTTAATTTTTCTTCCAAAGATTTATCATCTTCTTTTTTCTCTTGTTCTTCTTTCATTGTGCTAATTTAGTAGACACACTTATTTGAACAGTCTCGAACACTCTGCCACTAATCCACTGAGCAACTGTACAACTCAATAACTCAATAATTCGCCAACTCACCAACTAAAAAAACTACCACCAATAATTAACTTTAACGACCAACGCTCGGTTATTCGACTGCACCTCTCTCGGCCCTCCCATCCCATTAAACACATCATAATTATCCACATACACCAAAAAGATATCCGACATCGGTGCAAACCGCCATTGCAATCTACTGTTGATGCCCATAAATTCATTTTGATCCTGGAATTGGAAGAGGGTAGCCCATAATAGATTCCGATTAAAACCAATCTCTACATTGGCTAGAAAAGCGGTAATGGTCTCCTGCCCAAATTCATCGGGGAATTCGAGATCGTTCCATTGGTAACCGATGCTGAAATTGCCCCACGGCTGGGCCCTGAATTGCAGATTTGCTTCGGCTTGATGTAACGTACCATTGTAGAATCCTCCTGTTCGCCCGGAAAGTCGGTAAGAAATCAACTTGCGATCATCCGAATTATACCGCAAGCGTAAGAAGGAAAACGTGTAGCGCTCTGCGGGTAGGGGCGTAGCATCTGAAACGAAACTAAACGGGAAAAGCAACTGCACTTCACTATTCAATACCTCTGCACTCCATTCAGCTCTCGAACGCATGACCATAGTGTACCGGGCATTGGTCGTGCGTTCGTTAAAATCCCAATTCTCATCAAAGACGATTTCATTTTCAAGGCGGAATTCGTGTCTGGCAATCTTTCCTCCCAGCGGTCTAATCTTGTATTCGGCACTTGCAGCTGTCTGACTATAGCCAATCCGAATCGAGGTATCTCTTTCAGCGTCGTAATTTTCAATTCGGGCAATGAAACCCATGTCTGCAAAGTAATTCCGCTCCATATAGGTATGGTTGATCCCTATTTCCCATGCCGGATTGGTGAATTGAAATTCGGCGTTGTAGAATCCACTCTTATTGTCAAAACCATCTTTGAATGATCTATGCAATCCTATTTTACCAACATATTGTCCATTGTCGGAAACGTATGCTGCTTCCAGGCTGGCATTACGACCATAGTCCGATTCGATGGCATCATATCCGTCAAACCCTTGTCGATTGAGAAATAGCCCCTGCACATAGGATCTGCCAAATCTTCGTTGAAAACTTAACGCACTCTGATTTTGAGCCGCGGTATTATCACTCTTTAGTGAATGAATGTTCATTACCCCAATTCTCAGATCTGGATTGAGGTTGCCGGTCAAACGCATTCCATAGAGAATGGGAACCGTTTGGCGATTTTGATCCAATCCAATACGTCTGGAAAAGAAAGGGGCCGCGTCGCCTTGACCAAAATCTGCAAACAAGTCGCTATTCTCCAAAAAGAATGTACGTTTTTCAGGTAAGAAAATACTGAATCGCGTAAGGTTGGTGACCAGTTCGTCTACTTCGATTTGAGAGAAATCAGGATTAAGTGTGAGATCGAGATTTAAAGTAGGAGTGACAGAAACACGAGCATCCAAACCTGCGTTGGTTTCTAGCTCGGTAGTTTCCCCTTTGGATTTTTCGAGCGAGAGGGTAGTGTAAGGAATAAGATTGTAATTGCCTTTTTTCGGTTCTGGCGCTTTATCCCATACAAGACTGCCCGCAAAGGCGGGGTCTGGAGGCCAAAATGATTCTGGGACAGCCGTCCAGTTGTGATATTCGCTTTCGTTCAGGTGATTCCGCACGAAGTTCATTCCCCATTGCTCGATGTCTTTGCCATATCGAATGATTCGGAGCGGGATTTTCATTTCCATCGACCAATATTCTTCACTCACATACACTTCCGAATACCATTTGTTGCTCCAATCATCGTTGATGCCTCCGGTTTGTGATCGCAAGGCATCCCATTGTGCTCCGGCAGCGGTCACCCCAAAGATCGTCGCATTGGTCCGTGTGTTGAGAGGATCCAGAATGATTGCGATTCCATCGTTGTCCCAATACTCATCTCGTTTCAGGGATTGAATGATGATATCCTGCTTTTGGAAGCACTTGGCGGCTACATAAATATTATCGTCATCGTAAGCCAGTAGCACTTCTGTTCGAGGATCTGCCGCTTCAGCGAAAAAGGGGATTTTCTGCCAAAAATTACTTCCTATTTCAGCGGATGCCCAAGTAACCTCCTCAAGCTTTCCGTCCACATCAATAGGGTCTTTTATTTCCTTGATGTGAATTTGAAACTGATCTTTGAAATCTTTTACATCAGGCTGGCTTTTTAGCACCTGAAATCCAAAAAGAAAAAATAGTAAACCACAAATCACTCTAGCCAGCATAGTCTTCCAATTATCGCGTAAATGTAAGGAATTGAGTGACATCAATAGTAAATGAATCGTTAACGTAAGCGGTATCTTTTGGACATTTGATGCATTCAAAGGTAAATTCCGATGTTAAGGCTTTTGGTATTTTGCCATGTTTGATGTTTACTTTTAACAACAAATGGGACAAAATTCGTAAAGACCAGAACTTAAAAGCATGTCATCCTTGTGAATTTAGTGCAATTCTCTGTGCACATTGTCGCTAAGAAAAGCAATGTCTAAACGTAAGATTTTTGAAAATATGTCTTTTGAATCTGTGGCTGCGCATAACGTATTAAAATGAAAATTCTCTGAAAAAGCATTGTTTTTGGAATTTGATCGAATTATCATTCACTAATCCGTAGCTTTAGCGCAAACAATGCTCTGTTATGAACTATCTATTTTGCCTGTTTATTTTTTCATTCTTCTCTCTTACAAATATAAATGCGCAAGATCCACTTCGATTTAAAGCGGAAATTGATAATATAAAATCATTGGAATATAATGGTGACAGCGATGCAATAGTCTTTACCGGAAGTTCAAGCATACGATTTTGGACTGATTTGAGCGACGATTGTACAGGAGGGGAAGTCATTAATACCGGCTTTGGAGGTTCTCAAATGTCCGATTTGATGTATTATTTGGATGAAGCCGTGTTGAAGTTTCAACCGAAGAAGGTATACATTTATGAGGGGGATAATGATATTAACGCTGAAAAAGAACCTGCAGACATTTTGACTACTGCAAAACAAGTGGTTGATAAGATTTTAGCCGCAGATAAAAAGATTCAAATTGTATTTATAAGTGCAAAGCCCAGTCCGTCCCGATGGAATTATCGAGATCAATATGTGGCCTTCAAT
>JBCCVV010000425.1:0-3310 GCA_039194925.1 Bacteroidota bacterium | reverse complement strand
TTAAATCCTTAACCTGGAAATGGGGTATTTTTTTTATATATTGAAGTCGTTTAAAAACATATGGTTAACTCCTTTGCAAGTCATTGATCTCCAACTTTTCAGCTTTTTTTTGCTAAGAGCTAAAGCTCTACGCGAGCTAATGCTATGAATTTCAAAAAGAGCTTCAATTTGAAAATCAAGCACTTACAAATCATTTTAACATACCTTTTTAAACGGCTTCATTACTAGAATAATAAATTGGTATTCAATCCCATAAAAACCTTTAAACTAAGATGCTTGGATGAAAAGAATATATATTGTAAGACATGCCAAATCTTCCTGGGGTGATTTGACTCTCGCTGATATAGACCGACCATTGAATAAACGTGGAAAAAGGGATGCTCCATTTATGGGTGCGATGTGCAGATCAAAAGGGTATATTCCGGATATTCTTGTTTCTAGCAATGCCAACAGAGCTCAAAGTACTGCGAAAGTCTTTTGTCGTGAATTTAATTTTCCTTCAGAAAAATTAGTGCTGGAAGAGTCATTGTATCATGCACCGGAGGATTCATACATTGAAGTATGCTTTGGGTTGGATGAAGAAATTAATTCAGTTATGCTTTTTGGTCACAATCCCGGAATAACGTATTTGGCCAATTCTGTTTCTTCAGAATATATCGACAATGTACCGACATGCGGCGTTTTGGTTATTGATGCCAAGATTAACGCCTGGAATCAGTTGGATTTTTCCAATTGTACGCTTAAAGATTTTATCTACCCGAAAATGTTTTGAATTTGAATAAATCAATTCATACTATTTTGATTTCTATTATGATGCTTGCTTTTTCTTCATGTAAGAAAGAGGTGGTGACAGAATTGCCGCTCGAAGAAGAAA
Source organism: Bacteroidota bacterium (assembly GCA_039194925.1). GTDB lineage: Bacteria > Bacteroidota > Bacteroidia > Chitinophagales > Saprospiraceae > CAJXUU01. The sequence goes on along the minus strand of JBCCVV010000425.1, from coordinate 2,436 downwards.
AGGTTGTACGCATACTGGCTGATATGCATTTTGCTAAATCTGCTGCAATGGTCCACAAAGCAGAAATCCGGGATAGTATGAAACTTGTTTATGAATCACAGGTGTTTACCATAAACGAGATTACAAGATCTCAATACGACGATCTAAAGCAGAAACTTGAATCCAATCTGAAACTGTATTACGATATAGAAAAGAAGGTTCACATCTATTTGAAGGACGTTCAAAATGAGATAAATAAGTAATATCATATACATATTTTGATAACATAGAATTAATGTTGTGAATAATTATTTAGCTATTGTATAAATATATATTTGCCTCATAATAAGTAGAATATGAGTTCTGACATACGTGTCCTGATAGTGGACGACGAACCAGACATTCTGGAGTTTTTAGGTTACAATTTGAAAAAAGAGGGGTATGAGGTTGTTTCCGCCCAGAATGGGGAAGAGGCCCTAAAATTGGCCAAATCTTTTGACCCGCATTTAATTGTTCTGGATATTATGATGCCAGAGATTGATGGCATTGAGGTATGTGATCGTTTGCGAACGGACCCTCAATTTGAAAATACCCTCATTATTTTCCTAACAGCAAGAAATGAATCGTTTACGCAGGTTACTGCCTTAGAAACCGGTGGTGATGATTTTATAAATAAGCCCATTAAACCAAATGTATTCAAATCACGAATCAAGGCATTATTGCGCAGACATCCACTCTTACAAAAAAGCAATAAAGATTTGATCCAGGTATTCGGTGAGTTGGAAATCAATGCCGAACACTACAAGGTGACTAAATCGGGGTCACCGATTAATCTGGCTAAAAAAGAATTTGAGCTTTTGGCACTGCTTTGTTCCAAGCCCGGTAAGGTGTTTAAAAGATCGGATATTATGAATAAAGTATGGGGTAGTGATGTCATCGTAGGAGATCGTACGATAGATGTCCATATTCGAAAACTCAGAGAAAAGATTGGAAGTCACTATATTTATACCTTGAAAGGAGTCGGTTATAAATTTGATTATTAACGCCAATTGTCGAAGAGTCTCTCAATACAAAGTTTAACCAGGCTGATTACAACCATTTGTGTTGTACTCATAGTGCTTCTTATTGCCGTATTTTACTTCTTTCATTTTGAAGAGAATACACTAACTTTTGCTGTCGTTTTTATCATTCTTGGCATAATAGTCGTGCACCTAGCTGTTTCGTTATTGCTGAAAAAATTTGTGACCGAAAAGCTGGCATTGATCTATAATTTTATCCATGATGCCCGTCTGAAGAATTCGGCACTAAAAAAAGAGAAACTAAATGTTACCAGCATCGAAGACGTAAAATCAGATGTGATTAAATGGGCTGAGGATACTGAAAAGCAAATACAATCTTTGCGATCTCTGGAGCAGTACCGTAAGAATTTTGTCGGAAATGTATCGCACGAATTGAAAACGCCAATTTTTTCGATACAAGGCTATTTGCATACGCTAATCGAAGGTGGTGTATACGATGATATGATTAATATGAAATATCTCGAACGTGCAGCAGAAAATGCAGATCGGTTGCAGAATATAGTGGAAGATCTGGAAGGCATAGCCAAATTGGAGTCCGGTAAATTGGCGTTGGATCTACAGGAATTTGATCTTAAGGCTTTGGTTAGTGAGGTATTTCAGGATTTTGGTATTACTGCGTCCGAAAATAATATCTCATTAGGGTTCAAGGCAGGAGGAGACTCATCCTTTAAAGTGTCATGTGATCCAAGTATGATTCGACAGGTATTTGTCAATTTGTTGAACAACTCCATTAAGTACGGCAAAGATGAAGGGAGGACGGAGATAGGCTTTTACGATATGGGAGGAAATGTATTGGTGGAAGTTTCTGATAATGGAATTGGTATTGAAAGTAAGCACCTCAATCACTTATTTGATCGGTTTTATCGTGTAGATCCCAGTCGAAGTCGCATGTTGGGCGGTTCTGGACTCGGGCTGTCCATTGTAAAACATATCATTGAGGCTCATCAACAGACGATCAAGGTAACCTCAACTCCAGGTGAGGGATCAACGTTTAGTTTTACCCTGGAAAAAGCTTGAAGAAGTTTGATCGATCTTCTCTTCCATAAAGTTAAAAGGGCTCTATATAAGTCGTACGCTTTGTAATCCTAAATAACTATTGATTCACGAAGAACTGCCCAATGTTCCTTTAAAAGTATTATTAGATCCAAGTCTTTGGGGCCTTTGCGAAACCTTAGGGTAAGTTATGGTTAAAAGTCAACATCACGCTTAGCTAAATAATTTACAATAGAATTAAATCAGGGATATTCAGAAATAAGCAGACATAGCTCTCCCCCTATAATTCTATCGTGATGTCGTCTTGGTTCTATTTTAAGCCGCTTTGGTTTGAATTTGCCTCATTCGCTCTCCAATTTTTAGGGCATTTGAGGTATGTATTCCG
>JBCCVV010000424.1:0-3329 GCA_039194925.1 Bacteroidota bacterium | reverse complement strand
TTAAGAGCAAAACCATATTTTGCAAAACTCTCAATTAAAGAGTTTTAACATTTTCATAAGACATTGGAAATCTGCATATTGCGCAATAAAACCCAAAGAACATCTCAAAGAACAAGTCATCAAATTTAATTTGGCTTCGGACAAAAAGTTTGTAAAACTATTGAACAGAATAATTTTCAAAAATTTTCTTCATACGAACATGAAGAAACAAAGGGAGCCCTCCTGCAATACCAAAGGCAAAGGTGTACGCCCAAATCCACCAAATAGACTTGATTTTGTATTTTTTAGATTCTTGATACGACCAAATCAGGAACAGAATTACTACAAACAACAAATCTGTAATAAAAGCTGACGAAATATTGTTAGCGAACATTCCTTTAAGTGTTTCTACCGGATGAAGGTATAGCATTATATTACCAGTCTGAATAGACTCACGGATCACAAAAATATTTGGAAGTAACGTACCGGCAACCGAAAGAAGTAAATATTTATTTTTCATTTCTTTTGACCTCAAAATTAGAGACCACGTTTCAGTGCTACATTGACGATCGTCAAGAAATCACTTGTGCATCAATCTTTTCTTGATCCGACTTAATGTTTCCGGTGAAACACCCAAATATGTAGCAATTTGGTGTTGAGGTACAAGCTGTAGTAAATGAGCTCTATTCTGTAAAAGTTCATCATATCGCTGTTCTGCATTTCGAGTTACAAAAGAGGCAATCATATCTTGATACGTACTCAATTCTTCTTCCATCACGATCCTGGACAGCATTTCAAAACGTGGAAACAGCGACAAGATTTCCCCTACAACTTCCATACTGAATACCGCAACTTTAGAGTCCTTTATTGTTTGTAGATTGTGTGGGGACGGAACTTGCTTAGTAAAGCTTTCGTAGGAACTTACAAAGTCATTTTTCTCATAAAAGAACGTCGTTTTTTCTAATCCATCCACGAGATAATGCATTCGAATGACTCCCTCTATGACAAAATAAAAAGCAGAAGAAATTTGGCCTTCTCTCAGCAAGTACTCCCCTGCTTTCATCGACAGAATGGGCACCTTCTGATGTAGAAAATCTATTTCATCCGCAGTCAACTTCAAATGATTATTAAAATACGAAATAAGAGTTTGCAACACTTTAAATAACTTTTACGATAAAAAACATGGCGTGGCACCACTTTCAACAATTGAGTATTAGGAGATTCAGTCTTCCAGAATCTGTTGGACTTTTTGATCGAGATCTATCAAATCTGAACGTGCATTAAGAAAGCGATCCGACCTACTTTCACCCATATCCTGGACACGATACTTGGGCAAAAATGTTCCAAAAGTTAGCTTTACAAAAGTATCCACGATCCTTTCTTTAAGCGAATGAGAAACACTGTATTTAGCTATAATGGAGTCTTCAATTCCAATGTGTACGATTTCATGAATAATGGTATTGACAGGATTCTCATACCTTTTAAAACCTCCACTGGGAGTTGTAAAAATTAAAATGGAGCCTTCTTCAGGATTATAGCTCCCTCCTGGTCCGTATAAAGTCAGATTTACGGTATACTGCTCAAATGATTTAAACACCCAATTATACTTCGTGTTTTTCAATTCCGAGATCATGCGATTAAGAAGCGCTGCCTCATTTTCAACTTTCTCATGGCCTTTACTATAGTCAGTCTGATCGTAAATAGTTTCTACCATCAAAAATTTCAATTCTCTATAGTCCGCATTGGTCAATGAGCCAGATCTTGACTTTTTCTTTAATTTTTCAATCAACTCATGATCCGGAAGACTTACCTGATAATTGTTCTTTTCAAAAAACTCGATATCTTGAATAGTACGCCAGATATAGTCAGTTTCCCCCTCAACTGAGGGCACTTGAATCAAAACAAGACTTTGTGCGTTGAACCGATAGAAATTCAACAGCATAGAAAATACCAGAAGAACTCTAAACATCATACTCATAAGAATAAAAGTACTCATATTATTTTGCAAGTAATCCATACACCACACCAAAAAGAGTCGTAATCTCATCTACAAAGCAAAAGACACACTGCAGTATTTCTTTTTCGAAAGTTTATCATCAGAGCAAAAGTTGCTCTTCACCTATCACATTTAAAAGAGATATATCTATGCGAAAAAGACGAAAAATGCCTGAACTTAATGCAGGCTCCATGGCAGACATCGCCTTTCTGTTATTAATATTCTTTCTAGTCGTTACCACAATCGCCGAGGACAAAGGCATCCCAGTGATTTTACCCGAGTATTATGAAGGTCCACCAGGACCGGTTGCCAAAAGAAATGTATTGAATATTCTGGTAAATGCTGATGATGAAGTACTGGTAGAGAATGAACAAGCAAACGAGCAAGACATTCGCTTCATGGTAATAGATTTTGTAACCAATCCGCAAAATTCAATTAATAGACCCAACCATTCCAAAGACGCTATCATTTCGCTACAAAACGACATCAACACATCTTACGAAACCTATGTCAAAATATATAGCCACATCCATACCGCCTATGAAGAAATGAGAAATAAAGCAGCAAAAAATTTATACCAAAATGATTATTCCCAACTTTCTATCTCTCAGAAAAACGACATCCTGAAAGATTTCCCGTTAAAACTATCAGAAGCAGATCCATTTATTGCTAACCCGTAAAACGTAAATCATGACGATCCAAAGAAAAAAAAGAGACTCTCCCGAGGTATCCACAGCCTCATTGCCAGACATTATTTTCATGCTTCTATTCTTTTTTATGACCGTTACAGTTCTTAAGACCGCAGAAGCACAGCTAATCATTGAATTACCAACAACAGAAAATGTTTCCAAGGTAAATCACGAAGCATCGGAGTACAATATTTGCATCAATTCAAAATCCGAATTGGATGACCCCAAAATTCAAATTAACGAACACCTCGTATCTATGGACCAACTTGATCTGATTTTAAAAAACATAGCAGCACCTTTACTGGATTTTGAACGATTAAAAGTTCCAATCTACTTGCGAATTGATAAAGGTGTAAAGATGAAATTGGTCTATGATGTAAAACTTCTATTAAGAAAACACGGCCTCAGAAAGATCAATTATATTGTGGAAAAAGAGAATATCCAGAAATAAAGACAACCAGAAAGGATCACATGTGGTTAACTAATTTACATAGGTAAGAATCGGAAAAACAAGTAATGGCACCTCACCAAATTTTTCTTAGATTTAACCCTGAGAATGGAGAGCTCTAACGTTTTAAGGCGGTACAATTTTCCGATGCGCTCGGGATAAAACCAGGCCGTGACGTCGTCGCCGATCTCGACCACCTCGGCGACCCCCTCGTGGC
>JBCCVV010000423.1:0-3338 GCA_039194925.1 Bacteroidota bacterium | reverse complement strand
GATATGTTAAATCTTCTTATGATAATCTAGATCTCTCCTTTACTACGAAATAATTTATTAGGTTATACATTTCATCTGTAGACTAATCTTTATTCTATAGCTGGTAATTTTTATGAAAATGTGTTCATCAAATTGTACTTATAGTAAATGCTGTAATACGAAAAGAATTTAGAAACTAATGCCTTGTTAATAGTTTATATCGAACGTGTGGTCTTTGCTCAATGCTCTTCTTCTCGGGAATTTGTAATTCGGCTTACGTATTAACTAAAAAAGGACTGCCTCATCTAAGAAACAGTCCTTTATCTGTATTATTTCGAATGTCGGAAATTATCCACCCAACGCAGCAGCACCACCAACAATTTCGGAAAGCTCCTTAGTAATCGCTTCCTGTCTTGCCTTATTGTAGCTGATTTTTAGATCTTTCAATAATTCTTCCGCATTTTCAGTTGCACTATCCATAGCTGTCATACGAGCTCCATGCTCAGAAGCGTGAGTATCTAACACATACTTCTGAAAGGTAGTCTGTAGAATTGATGGAATCAATGTTTCCAATAATTCTTGTTTACTTGGCTCAAAAATGTAATCTGCCTTGGTCTTTGGCGCGCCAGTTGGCTTTTCCATTTTTGGAACCGGTAAAAACTGAACCGCTTTTGGAAATTGTAACGCCGCATTCTTAAATTGACCGTAGCATACATCAACTTTATCATACGTACCGGCCAAGAAGCCATCCATTAGGTGCAACGCTCCAGCAGAAATATTATCAAAACTTAAATTCGCAAATACGCCTACATGGTCATCCACAAATTTGAGATTAGGATATTTTTTGGTTAAAACTTCATATCCTTTTTTTCCAAGCCCTACAATTGTAATATTTCCCTTTTCAAGTTGCGATGCATACTCTCCCTCGATCTTTGCAATGGCCTCTTTGGTAATATTGGAATTAAACGCGCCACAAAGCCCCTTGTTGGAAGTTACAATGGCAATTGCCACATTTTCCACTTCTCTCTCTACTCCAAAGGTCGAACTTGCATCGCCCTCTAGATTGGAAAGAATGTTTTTCAACATTTTATTTAAACGGTCAGCGTAAGGCCTCATCTCAGTTATAGCCTGTTGGGCTTTTCTCAACTTTGCAGCAGATACCATTTTCATGGCTTTTGTAATCTGCTGAGTCGACTTGACTGAGGTTATCCTTTCTCTAACTTCTTTTAATTGTCCGCTCACTAACTCTTGTTTTAGTGGTTAAGAATCATTCGGTCTTACGCCTTGTACTGGGACGCGACTTCTGCACCTACTTTTTTGATAGCCTCGATTGCCTCATCAGTAAGCTTACCTTGTCTCAATACTTCTAATTCGTCTTTTGCTTGATTTTCCATAGCTGTCATGAAAGTCTCTTCAAATTCTCTTACCATGTTTACTGGAACATCTTTCAAAAGACCATTTACACCTAAATAGATGATGGCCACTTGCTTCTCTACCGATACTGGCGAATATTGAGCCTGCTTCAATACTTCCACATTTCTTTTTCCTTTTTCCAATACTCCCAAAGTAGCAGGGTCCAAATCTGAACCAAACTTTGCAAATGCTTCCAAATCTCTATACTGTGCTTGATCCAATTTCAACGTACCGGCTACCTTTTTCATAGATTTGATCTGTGCTGATCCCCCTACCCTTGATACCGAGATACCTACGTTGATCGCAGGACGGATACCTGAGTTAAACAAGTTTGATTCCAGGAAGATCTGACCGTCAGTAATAGAAATCACATTGGTAGGAATATATGCAGAAACGTCACCAGCTTGAGTCTCAATAATTGGAAGTGCAGTCAATGATCCACCACCTTTGACGACTCCAGCCTTAGCTAGTGAATCAGGAAGATCATTCATGTTTTTAGCAATATCATCGTTGTCAATTACTTTTGCCGCTCTTTCTAACAATCTTGAGTGAAGATAGAATACATCACCTGGATATGCCTCTCTACCCGGAGGTCTCTTAAGCAACAATGACACCTCTCTATAAGCAACTGCCTGCTTTGACAAATCATCATAAACGATCAAAGCTGGTCTTCCAGTATCTCTAAAATATTCTCCAATTGCTGCCCCAGCAAATGGTGCGTAAAACTGAAGTGGAGCTGGATCAGATGCGGATGCCGAAACAATCACTGTATAAGGCATCGCGCCAGCTTCTTCCAAAGCTTTAGCTACCTGAGCTACTGTTGATGCTTTTTGTCCGGAAGCTACGTAGATACAGAATACAGGTTCTCCTCTATCGTAAAATTCTTTTTGGTTGATAATCGTATCCACTGCAATCGCAGTTTTACCAGTCTGTCGGTCACCGATGATAAGCTCTCTCTGCCCTCTTCCAATTGGAATCATCGCGTCAATCGCCTTGATACCCGTCTGAAGGGGCTCGTTAACAGGTTGTCTGTAGATTACACCAGGAGCTTTTCTTTCCAATGGCATTTCGTACTTCTGCCCTTCGATTAGTCCTTTACCATCAATGGGTTGGCCCAATGGATTTACAACTCTTCCCAACATTTCTTCTCCCACTTCAATCGAAGCAATTTTGTTGGTACGTCTGACTGTAGATCCTTCTTTAATTCCGTCTCCAGGTCCAAGAAGTACAACTCCAACATTATCTTCTTCCAAGTTAAGAACGATTGCATTTACGCCGGTTTCAAATTCAACAAGCTCTCCCGCTTGTGCTTTTGAAAGTCCATATACACGAGCAATACCATCTCCAACTTGAAGAACCGTACCTACTTCTTCTAGTTCAGCTTCTGATTTGAATCCAGAAAGTTGTTGTTTCAGGATTGCGGATATTTCATCAGGTTTTACATCAACCATATCTATAGAATTTTAAAAATTGTTGTATTATTTTATTTCAAAATGCCCGGGGTGATTATTTCACTTCGAGCGAATTATACTCTTTCTTGTTAAAAAGCTTTTTCGTATTCCTTGTTGGTCATGTCCTTAGCCAATTGAGCCAATTTATGAGACACACTGGCATCAATCAATTTGTCACCAATTTGAACCACAAATCCGCCGATTAATGACTCGTCTACATGCGTTTCCAAATCTACCGATTGATCCGTAACATCACTTGCTAATAATTTAGCCTTGATTGCGTCCAATGAAGCATCACTTATTGGAGCTGCAGTAGTTAATTTAACCGATGAAATTCCTTTCATTAGTTTATACTGGTTAAGAAACTCCTTAGCGATATCAGGAAGATACCCTTCTCTACCTTTTCGTAATGAAATGTCCAGGAAAGCCTTTGTAAGCTTATTCACCTTTCCTTCAAACAATGCATTAAAAACATCAGCTTTTTTTCCGGCATTG
>JBCCVV010000422.1:0-3454 GCA_039194925.1 Bacteroidota bacterium | reverse complement strand
TAGAATACTTACCCATAGCAGCCACCAAATTTTCCAGAATGGGTCCTCCAAAGATTACTCCTATCCATAGATTTTATCCCAATGAAAACGTTGTAGCTGTAACATATCTGGTCCAACCGCGATTTGTTGAGGCAGGATGCACAATAAATATGGCACTATTTGATTTGAAAGGAAATGCAATTACAAAAGATGAAAATGGAGAGGCTTATGATTTAAATTCAACGGCTTTAGCCAGTAAGTCGATACATACTACAGTTTTTTGCAAGGTAATCAGTCCAAACACTTTTTTGAGAACGACATTTAAAAATATTTGGGAGAAAGACTTTCAGCAGTTCGGAATGCAGAATAATGAAATTACAGATTATAAAAAGGAGAATGTAGAACACCTGAGTATCCAGGATGACGGCAAGATTCTGATTACAAATAGTGCTTACGTCTATCTTGATCTCAATAATTAATTTGAAGTGGAGTAGTTGGACTTTTTTGATCAGCTGCTTCACCTAAACCAATTCAATGATGAAGATTTCTCTCCGACCTTTCACTGCTGTAAGTTCGTTTGTATTTATCAGTATTGTTATGGGTTCCACGTTTTTGATGGCTCGAATTATAGTACCCTATTTATCGTGGAGGTGGGATGTCGATTTTCTGATAACAAAACAGATGATTATTCATTTGGACCATTATCGCTTTTCGTTTTATGCGCACATTTTCAGTAGCGGATTTGTTTTGTTTTTTGGGGCGTTTTTGTTTTCTCCATATGTGTTGAGAAAATGCGCGAGGCTTCATCGTACTTTAGGGAAGTTGTATGTCGGGTTCATTTTATTGTTGAGTGCACCAAGCGGATTGGTTATGGCATTTTATGCAAATGGTGGGTTTTGGGTGCAACTTAGTTTTATTATCCTTGCTCCATTGTGGTGGAGTAGCACTTATTTGGGGCTTAGTGCCATTCGAAGGGGTGATATTCGAAAACATAAAAAATGGATGATACGGAGTTATGCATTGACCCTATCCGCCATTTCACTGCGGGCATACCAAACTGTATTAGGTCAGGTTGAAATCATCGAACCGGAGTACCAATACCTTTTTATCTCTTGGGCGAGTTGGATAGGTAATCTTTTAATAGTAGAATTTTTTTTTCTTGTGTCGAAAATCGGAGTTTTATTGAACAAACTTAGGCTTGAAAGGATCATTATGAAGCCGAATTAAATATAATAGTTGATCGTTTTACGTTATGTATTATTTAGAGATCGACCATCTTTATATGAAAAGAGAAGACGAATTTTGAATGTATTGATCGTTATAGTTTAGAATGAATACACCAAAATTGAAATTGTGAACATCTTACAATCAAGAAAAGCAACCACTACACATTGAAAGAACACCTCATACATATCGTTGATCAATGCAAAAAAGGTGATCCCAAAGCTCAAAAGCAATTGTATGAGATGTACGCTCCTTTGTTTATGAGTATGGCTATGCGATATATGAAGAATGTGGAATCTGCTGAAGATGTGATGGTAATGGGATTTTTTAAGATTTTTGACAATATTAATAAATATAAAGGAGAAGGGAGTTTTGAAGGGTGGATGAAAAGAATTGTGGTCAATGAAGCATTGATGCAAATTCGAAAAAAGAATAACCTTCACATGACACTGGAATTAAGTGATGTTGATAAAGCAGAGGACGCATCAGTAATTGATGATATGGCTTACGAAGATTTGTTGAATCTTTTGGATAAACTGCCTCCCGGATACAGAACGATCTTCAATATGTACGTAATTGAGGGGTATAAACACAGAGAAATCGCCGAACTGCTTGGAATAAGTATCAATACATCTAAATCTCAATTGATCCTCGCCAAAAAGAGAATGCGGGAATTAATCAAAAAAAAAGGCTTTAATCAATCAATGATATCATGAGTGAACAGGACATGCATAAAATCAGGAAATTGGCTGAAGGGCATACTATGGAACCTAGGCCCGAAGCCTGGAATAAATTAAAAGGTAAACTAAAGGCCAAAAGAACAAAACGCAGATTGATGGCCTATCGAAATATATCTATCGCTGCGATTTTAATATCCATCCTTTCGGTTACTGCCGTTTTATCTGTCTATCTGGGAAAACACAATCCCAAAGTGTTTTCCAGCAATGAGGATTATCATCCTTATATCCTTGAAGAACTTGATGTTCAAATCGAGGATCCGTTTTATGATTTGAAATACGTTGATGATTTATACAACGCATACGCAGAGATCGGCTTCTAGCCATATTATTTTTTGTAGATTAAATCTAGATTGATTGATAAATTTTATCATTTCGATACGAATTAAGCAAAGTAGTAGCCATTTATCAGATTAATTTTAATTTAATTAAAATCTAATTCTCAATTTCGTTTTCAATTATTAATAGACTAAAAAAACCAAATGTGAGGATTCTTGAAGTTCTCCATAGGCAATTGATTTCAACTTGAGGCCGCTTATTATGAATCAACCGCTTGTATCTTACAGGTTGATGGGTCCTTAAGACAAAATATGCTGATAAAAATAATTTTACTATCTACATTGCCCTTTTCAACATTAATGGAATAGAAAAATATTGTATTAGTTAATTTTTACACCTGCGCCCTATGATTTCGCCCCAACACCCACAGCCCTTAACTTGTCTTGCCCTGTATGTTATTTTCATGTTGCATTTGTATATTCCAAATACAATAGCGCAGCCAGCATTCCAAACATTTGCCACTTCAGAAACAGGATCCAGTGGAAGTACTACGCTTGACGCCAAACCTTCAGGATTGGCAGAAGGAGATTTGCTACTTGCTTTTGCATGCTATGAAAGTGGCAATAGTCAAACCGTAACTAGCCCTGCTGGATGGGATTTAATTGAAAAGACGGATGAAGGAAGCAATATCGGTCTCACAAGTTTTTATAAAATTGCTGATGCAAATGATGTCAATTCATCAACGTTTTCCTTTATTCTTAGTGAAGATAAGAAATGGTCATTAGCGGTAGTACGCATTTCGGATGCCGATGGAATGAATCCTATCAATACACACTCTAGTAGAACGGGTGCGGGAGGAAATACAAAAACATGGTCAGTAAATACGACAGAAGATAGTTGTCTAGTCTTGGCGATATATGGAAATAAAAAAGACGCAACATACAAAGGTGCTTTTAATGAAGAATACGAAATTGAGCATGAAGAAGGACAGATTGCATCACAAATGTTGGAATCCTTTATTCAAGAGAGTGCAGGTGCTACCGGAAATACTCAAGCTAAACCAAGCAATAAAGATTCATATGTTGCTCAACAAATTGCAATACGAAAATCAAGTGCGACTTTACTCAATAATTTCAGATCCCTTGCTTCAGGGAATTTTGATGAAAACAATTGCTGGGAACGAGAACAATCAGATGGAACTTGGCTAAGTCCCAGTAACTCACCTCCTTCAATGG
>JBCCVV010000421.1:0-3454 GCA_039194925.1 Bacteroidota bacterium | reverse complement strand
CAGAGAACACTACCAATCATTTACATTTTAATGAAATGAAGTAGAGAGCTTCACTTTTGATCTTATCTCTCATTCAATTGCAAAGACTTCTTTAATGTGTCTAATTTTATACTGGGTCGCAGGCTGGAGGTGTACCACCATTAGAGCCACCTACACAGAAAACACAGAACTGGTTAAATACCAATCTTCCTACGCAATCGCCTCCGGTACATTCTATAGAACCGCCTCCATCAATTCTACAATACTTTCTTTCGGAGCCACCACTTCCTCCCCCAAAATCAGTACCACTATCATCACCACCATTAGATCTTAAAGTGGGGTAACTAAATGTCTCAACCTGCTCAATGATTTGATTATCCTCTGACCTACTAAATGTCACAAACTCCTTATGTAGATCCAAATATAGTTTTTGATTAAAAGTGCTGATAGATATTCCATAGTTTTCAGGTAATTTGAGAAGTTGTTCTAATACAGTTGTTACATCATGTTTATCCTTAAAAATTGGATGTGCATGCTCTGGTGAGTCTGTAGTATAATCTAAAAATTGAAATTCGATAAAACGAGCCTTAGTTCTTACGAAAATCAATTGGTCTTCTGCTTCTTTTTTGCTGAGGATATCCAAAAATGTAGATTGATCCAATTGAGTTCTTTCTACACTTATTATTTCATCTACAACCCTAATTTTCGATTCTTCAACTCCCATATTCCCATCATTATGTTCAGTGCACGAAGTGAAGAAATTAGCTAACAGAATAAGGGTACAAAATTTTAAAATTACTTTCATTGTTTAATTATTTATTGATTTAATTATTTAAAATGGACCGAAAACATCATCATCTCCGCAATCCTTACTATTTACCTTGATTGTCCATGTAACTTCAGCACCATCACTACAAAGTCCTATTGGTGTGACAAAGAGTTTTACTTCTTCCTCCCTTGGCATTAAGGATGAAATACAAACCTTAGAGCCGTCTATATCAACTACTACTTTTGAAGAGGAAGATTTTATATCCAATGTTTCCAAGCAACCATATGTACTAAAATCAAAGCAAGCTTCTTTTCCGAAACATATATTTTTGAATTCAAATGGTGGTACGTAAATTAATTCACAAGGTTCGTTACTATATACTTCAATGGTCTTTTCAAAATCATACACACAAACATTGTCATAAGCGGTTACTGAAATTTTGATGTCCTCTAAAGTTAGTGCCTCGACTTTTATGCAATTTTCTTCTTCCAATTCATAAGGAATATTGACATCCCAATAAAGTGTTACTTCTCTATCTCCAGGATCCAAACAAATAGTTTGCATGCTTCCTAAACACATTTTGGATGCCGCGATATAATCTGGTGAACAATCACAAGGATATTTTATTTGAAGTGCATTAATATCTCCCTCAGAAAAAACACCTTCAGGATTACAAGATCCCACTTGTGAATTATAAACCGAAAGTGTATCAATTTCAGTACCAGGGATTAATGGTGAGTCTGGTTTAATTACATTGGTATGACCGAATCCCAAAACATGCCCAAACTCATGTAAAACGAACCATCTTGCAATTTCTATGTTAAACTTAGTGTCCGGGCAATCACCACATTTTGAGTGACTTGGATCAAGATTTAAATTCAGAAAAACCTTCGTTGCATATCCTTTATCCATTAAAGATTGTTCATCCACAACACCACCTATACATTCATCTAGTTCGATACAGTCTATGGTTACATCTGCTTCACTTTTAGTAGTGGTAGTAGTTATGTTTATCCCCACATTCGGTACGCTATTGTACATCGCAAAAGCTTCAATAATAGCACTATTCCATGTACGTTTATTTTCAGCACTTAGGCAAGGCTCTATAAATACTTTAAAGTTAGCTACTTGACAAGAGGTCCATGGTGTTTCGCCGTCACCCCAGAATGTTTGACGTTTCTCTATCGGTATATTACATGTCTCATCGGACACCAATCCCCAGTCATTTTCCGTATCACTTTCACAAGAAAGCACGATCATCCCTATCAAAAGGAATGAAAAGAGTAGTAATTTTTTCATTCCTCGCTTATTTATTGATTAGTATTTTATGCATTGAAATATCACCATGCATTGATTCTACCTGGATTATATAGAGTCCTGTCTGAATCATATTTAATTGAACTGAGGTCTCCTCCCTAAATGAAGTAGTCACTAATATTTTACCCGTCAAATCTAAAATTCGTGCTGTGTAAGAAATAGTTGGTTCTCCTTGTATATTGACAAACTGAGTCACTGGATTTGGAAATACTTTTACTGAACTTTCCACTTTCTCAGAATGGATTAGTGATCTTTTACCTGAAGCTCCACTCCTTTTTTCACCCTCACCTTCTTCATCGCATGAAACATTTTTCAGCAAGACCTCTCCAGGACAATTCTCATCGCAAGATGTAATTATATAGGTATAATTTCCACCAGGAATTAGATTACTAAATACTATTGGATCATCTGTCGAAAATATACCCAGGTCGATAAGGACAAACTTTTGATCCAATTGGATTTTTACACAGTCAGGACCTTCGACATCTATACTAATAGAAAATTTTTTGAGCACTTCTCCATCATCACACTTTGTTGTTTTGTAGCTGGCTTTTAACGTACAAGGACCACACGCTTCTGGTGCTGTAAGAGAAAGGGTTACCAAACACTCTATATTGTTGTCATCACTTATACTTACATTGATTGACTCTTGTGAGCAGACCGTAATTCTTTGTGTTTCAAAAAACTTTCCTACCGCACTGAGATCTCCTGTCATGGTCCAGGTACCTCCTATAGTATTAAATACAGTAAGATCAAATGACCAACAATCATCAGTTGGATCATCAGGAGTCCCTTTATCATCACAAACTATGTTCTTCGTTTCCACACTGAGACACCCACTACAAGTCCCTGGTGATTCGATGTATTCTGAAGCCCGACAATCGATGACATCATCAATTACTACTTCCAATAAGAACCCACCTTCTATTCCTAAAAAAGAACCTAATGAAAATACACCATCTCCCGTATCCGTGAGTATAGGCGTCTCTATACCGTTAACCTTTTTCAATAGAGTCCAGGCCTGACCCTCACTTCCAAGGATCTCAACATCAACTGTAAAAGAGTCATCTGAAACTAATGGTCTAGTATCTTCATCGTTACATGGTCCTACAGATGTATTGATCTTCAACTTACAAGATTTATCGCAAGACTCCGGAGCATCTACCGTAATCGTTTGGAAACAATTGGGATCATTACCATCAACAACCGTAAAAGTGTAACTCGGATGTGAAAGATAATTGGGATCTTCAGAAGGCCACATCGTTTTCACAACACCCATCTGGGCACCTGTTTCTATATCTCCTGTAGAAATCCAAAAGCCTCCACTACTATTAGTTACTCTGATATCAAAATACCAATAGTCATCTGATGGATCGTCCGTATCCTTGT
>JBCCVV010000420.1:0-3539 GCA_039194925.1 Bacteroidota bacterium | reverse complement strand
TTTCTAATTCTTTCTTTTTTAATAGTAATTCTGCTTCACTAATCTTCCTCTGAGATTGTAAATTATTGAGTCTGCCATTAAGTTCTGATATGGAATTTGCATTGGCTATTGCTTCATTCGAAAAAGGCTCCAGCTTTTTGTTCAATTGGTATTGCATGTAATTATTCTCAAAAATAGCATACTCCGCTTCGATTTCACCTAAGAAAATAACAGGTATTTTTTCGATTGGAAAATAAATGGATTCATTGCTTAACTTGATCGTGTCCATAATGGATTGCAGCAGAAAGACATCTTCAAAGTTAGCGGTATTTTGAATAATGGCCAGGGGTTGATTCGCTCTTACAAGCTGGTTGTTTTCAACTAATATGGTTTGTAGTAATCCACTTGTTTTGGCATATTCTTTATGAGGAGGTATTTGCGTAGTTATGAATGCTTCAGATTCAATTGAATCCGGATATTTAACGAACCATGAAATGAGTAGCATCATAAGAATCAAAGAGAGAAAAAGAAAATTCCCCCAACGGATCATCCAATGAGGCACCCTTGTTAGTATCTCTTGTACTTCCGCACTTCTCAGCTCTATGTTATCCAATATATTTTTAGACATTTTATGTACCAAGTTCTAATTGATTCTTAACCAAATTATAATAACTCCCTTTCCTGTTGATTAACTGTTGATGATTGCCGGATTCGATAATCCTTCCTTTATCCAACACAACTATTTGATGTGCATTTTTTACTGTACTCAATCGATGAGCAATCACTACTACCGTTTTATTTTCAAAAAAATCATTCAGTTTTTGCATTATTATTTTCTCATTATTAGCGTCTAATGCGCTGGTGGCTTCATCAAAGAAGAGAAGCTGTGGATTCTTATATACTGCTCTGGCAATGAGTAACCTTTGTTTTTGTCCGGTACTTATGCCCACGCCTTCCATCCCTATCTTTGTATTGTATGTCAAAGGCAGGGATTCGATAAAGTCTTTAATGTTTGCTATATCCACGGCTACAGCCAATTTCTTTTTATCAATATAATCCTCACCTATAGCTATATTGTTAGCGATGGTGTCATTAAAAATAAAGCCTTCCTGCATCACTATACCACAGTCATTTCGCCATACTTTTTGTGCAATATTCTTTAAGTCAAAATTACCTACTTTGATCTGACCTTCATTAGGGTTGTAAAATTTAAGAAGTAATTTCATTAAGGTGGTCTTTCCGCTACCACTGACCCCAACAATGGCGGTGATTTTTTTCGCTGGGATTTTCATGCTCAAATCTTTCAAAACCGTCTCATCAGATCCTACATATCGGAAGGAAATATTATTTATGCCAATCGTCAGATCTTCGGGTAAATCGGTAATGTAATCTTCATTGGGGGACTCTTCATCTTCTTTATCATGAATTTCAGAAAGGCGTTCTAAAGAAATCTTGGCATCCTGAACTTCACGTATGAAATTTATCAACTGAGCTATCGGCGAATTGAGTTGACCTACGATATAACTGATAGCGAGCATCATACCCAAGGTAATATCGCCATCAATGACCAACTTTGCAGATAAAAAAGTAATCAATATATTTTTCAACTCATTGATAAAACTGGAGCCTACACTTTGATACTGTTCTAAAGACAATGCTTCAATGGATATCTTGTACAATCTGGCTTGTATATATTCCCAGGACCATCTTTTTTGTCTTTCGGCATTATGTAATTTTATGTCCTGCATCCCATTGATCATCTCAATGACTTGTGACTGCTCTGCACTTATCTGAGAAAACTTTTTGTAATCCAGATCTCTTCTTTTCTTTAAAAAAATGACAATCCAGAAAAAATAGATTACGCTGCCTCCAAGAAAAATCCAAAAGATTTGCCAATTGTAATACGCCAAGATGAAACTAAAAACAATTAGGTTTGATAAAGAGAAAAGAACATTCAAAGAGGATGTTGTCAATATTTTTTCGATCCGTTCATGATCGCTAATCCGTTGCATAATATCCCCCGTAATTCGAGTATCAAAAAACGCAATGGGAAGATTCATCAGTTTGATAAAAAAGTCTGAGATCAACGAAATATTAATTCTTGCACTTAAATGTAAGATGATCCAGCTTCTTATGACTTCGATTGAAGCTTTCCCTATAAATAATGCCAACTGTGCAAATACTAAAACATAGATAAAATTGATATCCTGATTTTTAATACCAACATCAACAATACTTTGGGTTAAAAAGGGAAAAATTAATTGCAAGATACTGCCTGCCAATATGCCTAAAACCAACTGAAAAAGAAGTCGGTTGTATTTAAATACATACTTAAACAAAAAATTGAACCCCAAACTTCGTTTCTCAGAATCAAACTCTTCATCATAAAATTGAGGAGTAGGTTCAAAAAGCAATACAATGCCTTCTTCATCCAGATGTTGACTTGTTCCCAGCCAACATTTTAAAAATTCATTTTTATTGTACTTTAACAACCCATAGGCAGGATCAGAGATGTAGTACGTTCCTTTTTTAATCTTGTATAAGACGACAAAATGTTTTTCATTCCAATGTAAAATACAAGGCAAGGGAGCTTCTGATAATTTGGCTTCTGAGATTTTTACACCCAGTGTTCTAAATCCAATACTTTCCGCAGCATTGCTTAGGTTGTACAGACTACTGCCTCTTCGGTGTGTTTCTGCCAACTTTCGTATTTGTGGGAGACTTACTGTCCTTCCATAATATTTGGCTATGATTTTCAAACAGGTAGGACCACAATCCTTAAAATCAGGTTGTTTAAAAAAGGGAAATTTTTTATTAAATGGTCTCCTCAAAATAAAAATTATATTGCGTTAGGGTTTTGATATAGTGCAGATACTTCGCTGCGATTCAACACTTTCTGTAAATAATCATCAACATCTTTTTCTAAAATCCTTGGTAGATCCAACTGTATTGAACGCAAAGATTTATCCTTTTGAGGTAAAATAAGTACAACCTTACCCACACTCAAGTCAAATAATCTCTTGTTTACGATGGCATACGATGACCTGTCTGAATTTATAAATGCCGAATAATTTATTCTTGAATTCATTGTCTTGAAAAAACCTTGCGCCAGATAACTCGGGTGATTTCTGGAGGTCATATCCGGATGCATGTGGCTATAATTTTCCGTATCGATATGATCGGTTAATACTACGATTGCGAAAAAAACATCCTCGTCCAAATTATTTACATGATCGGCATTAATTTTATTCTTTTTTACATAAAAATAATTGTAGACAAATGTCTTTCCATTGATTTCCAGACCTTGAAATTCGCCTCTATAACCAACACCATCGAAACTGTTTTCCGCAATCAAATCATACCTCGGACTTGGAAATATACCCAGTTCGCTGCCGGTCCGATGTAGTTTTTCCAGATCTAGACGAAAATTACTGAGATCCCAGGTAGTCGAATCTTCTCTGTTATTTTTATACTGAATTTTTTGAAGCTTGTTTTTATTCATGACGCTGGCTTGTGAACAAGAGCATAACAGGGCTATCGATGATAGGAATAAACTTATC
>JBCCVV010000419.1:0-3578 GCA_039194925.1 Bacteroidota bacterium | reverse complement strand
TTTAACTTTAATTAATTGGATAGATTGAGGTCTTAACATGGTAACAGTTGGTTATTATTCACAGTGGTATTCGACATCCCAGCCCGTATCGTCATTATCGGTACGGATTTGCACGGTGACATACTCACATCCATTACAGAAATCCACCGGCTTAATACGAAGCGTTCGTACTATTCCACCACCTTCCCAGCCGAAATCTTTAATGCGACGTCCTTTATTGGAAGTACCTTCGTAAACAATTAAGTTATCCGGAATTCTTCTGAAATCGTATTGAAATTGGTACGTCTTGTATTTATTGGGAACATGGAGGACAAAAATACCTCCTGCCACATCACCAGTCTCAGGAGAATCACAAGCAAATGTCTGGCTCAGAAAATAGGTGCGGGATCTTTCGGTTTTTAATGCTTCCAGTTCTATGCTCTTTATGCTAAACGGAAAGTAATTATTTTTCGAAGCCTCTGAATTGATCAGGTATGAACAGGATGAAATATCTGCCAGTGTAATCTTCCCCTCACTACTACTGATCTTATTTAGATGGATGGTATCACTCCTGCTATACAACGTCAATTTTACCGTTGCATCGGAAATAGGATCACCTGAAATGGCATCCCTTACATAGAATTCATAATCCTTCAAATGAGAATTGATTTCTACATTTTTAGTAGTTGTGCCATGGAAAGATAGATAACACGAGCTATCCTTAAGACATTCTTTCTGATTCAAAATGCTTACCTCCGCCTTATTTGCATTCCGAAAGACCCGGTCGTAAAGGCTATATTTTATCGATTTAAACATTACTTTACCCTCCACATCCGTCGAATCCGATCGCGAATCTTCTGGTTCATCAAGAAATTCACCACTATCAAAATTGTACAAGAACGATGACGTATAGGAAAAATTGACTAATGCATTATCAACGGGCAGATTTGAATCATCGGTAATCTCAAGTTCGTAGTCTTTTTCAAAGGTCAGTAATAAGGAAAGCATCAAAGGAATCAGGAGTAAAGATAGCAACCACCACTTTGTTTTTATTCGTATATCATGTCGACGATCAGAAGCTCTGTGTAAAAATGAACTCTTGCCTTTCCGCTGCTTTTTTCCCGAATTATACTGAAAATGGACCGTTACTTTTTGTGTTTTGGATAATTGTTCCGAATTCAGTAACCAATGATTTTCATCATTTGATTTTTTTAACTGTAGCCTTTCATTACCGACAAGATCTACAAAACCACTTTCAATCTCAAGCGGCTTATTTTTATGATCAAAGAAAAAGAATTTGACACTTTCATTGAATTGTTCTTCGATGGGTTCTTCGATAACTTCAACTGGTTTTTCAAATACAAATGAAAGCTTGTTTTCACCTCTTTCGAGCAGACAATTTTGGGTAGACTTTTGCGCATCATCCAGGATAACAGTACACTCTTTGCCCGCATTTACCTTTTCATCGAAGTAATAGCCATCGTGCAACATTTTTGTACTGCCGTGGTCGTCTATTAGAAGCGTAAATGTTGATATATCCGTCAAGCTTCCATCAGAGTACGTTACTCTGACCACTAAAGATGCATCCGGAGGCACGGTAAGGATGTATGTTTTGATGGAAGCTTCGGTAATTATTTCTCCCAGATCGATTCTCTGGCCGTCATCACTCAGCAGTGTAACATGCACTATACTTAATTCTCTGAGCTTTCCCATATCGTACATCCCTTCTTCATCGAGAACAATAGTTTTTTCGTTGCTTTGATATTTCAAAATGGCACTATGATTAGCGGCAGGTGCGCCATCCTGAAATACGACTTTCATCAAGCTGGAATATTGTTGATGTTTGGATGATGTGGATTCTACCAATACTGTATACCTTTTTTCTTTGGAAATCATATTGTGTCCCCAATTGGCAATCGCTATTCTTTGGCCACCGGATGTTTCTAAGAGAAAAATACTTTTCTCATCGGGGGTATTGCATATGATTTGTGCATAGTCTTGTATATCCGTCAACTTTACTTTTTCTTCCACCAAATTGGCTAACTGTGAAAGTGTAGAACCGACAAAATTCCTTTCTTCCGTATTCCATTGCTCAGATGATTTGATCGTATACACCTCTACGTTGTAATCCATAAACTCCCACTGGATAAAATCACCTTGAATGTGAGGATTCAAAAAGGCATGTCGATAGACAATATCTTCTTCCCGCAAGATGTTTTCTACTGCTCCAAACATCCCCAGATAAGAGGCTGGGTAAAGCTTCTCCAATTGACTTTTTTGACTTTTGCAGATGTACATAGTTTGCTTTTAGGAGATTAATAATTCGGGCATGTCTTAGGATTTTCAAAGCGTTTTTCCTGAAGATTTTTAGTTTTCAATTCTTCTCTTTTAGCTAGAAATTGATTGTATAGAAATGGAAATTTTCCGTTTGCCTCATTGTTAAACTCCAACTCCACTTGTTTTTTCAAATTCTTATCATAGACGTACCGCGCAATCTCCGGATCCAGGGTATTCAGGATCTTCTGCATCATAGAATAAGCCTTCTTCGTTTTTTCACAATAGGCAAGAAGTCGTTTTCTGGCGAAGCTATTTTCAATATTGCATAACCCGAGTAACTTTTTTACGGAAGCCGCATCATACTCATAATTCGTTAAGTAGTCTTCAATTTCCGAATCGTTACAAAATTGAAATACCAATCTTGAAGTCTTAGCATCCTTCTCTACAACAAGTCCTAGTTCACGGGCTTCATTCAATAAGTTATGCTGATTTTTCATTAGTCGTTCCACTTCAACCTTTAGCTTATTCATGGGTTCCTCCAGATCCGATTGATAGATTAAAGCATCAATCTGCTTACCTTCCCAGGTGAAAAGGCTGTCCAAAACTTTTGCTCCGTCAAACCAAAAGATTTCCACGTCCAGTTGTTGGATCATTCTCATCTTCGATTCATTATTCTCAAGGTGAGCAAATTTGCTGTATAGAGGAAGTTTCAATTCTGATGAGTCCAACGGCTCACCCCTTCTTATTTTTTCAAAGACCTGAATCTTTTCTGCCATCGAAATCGAATCACTTATCGCCTCAACCTGACCATAAGAAATCGACGCTTGAAGTACGATTACGAGCACTGTAATTCCTATAAAATATTTATTCTTCATCGCACGACTCATTATAAATATCAGGTAATATAAATACGCTTTCAACCTTCTTTGGCCTTTTATTGGCATCGGTCATATTGCTTAAGATGTATGTATAATTGGGACTAATACTATTTATCTGTTCAACGCTAGGCAGCTGTTCCCGATAATAGAATTTTTCCGTAATCGGTTGCCAGTATTTTAATACCGTACAATAACTAAATACATCATCGTAGAGTCTATGAAAATAAGTAATGTCTAATTTTTCATTGGCTACATACGTCTTTGATTTTTTCAACATCCTTTTGACTTTTTCTATTTCTTTATTATTGTACCGATGAGATAATACCCTGCGTGCAGTTTCAATGGTCCGCTTTATGGAGTCCATGGAGTTGATCATTGTCGTAATTCGAGCTTTTCTATCTTTGAAATAGGCATTTTCGATTAGTGCTGTCAATTGACTTTTAT
>JBCCVV010000418.1:0-3583 GCA_039194925.1 Bacteroidota bacterium | reverse complement strand
GTGCGGTCCATGTGTAAAAGAGTTACCCTTTTTCGAACAACTTAATGAGAAATACTCAAATACTGCTTTTAAACAGATTTTAGTAAGCCTAGATTCCAAGAGAAAACTTAAAAGCAAGGTTATTCCCTTTATTAATGATAATAAAATAAAGTCGGAGGTTGTATTGCTGGCAGATGGTAAGTATAATTCCTGGATAGATTTAGTGGATCCCAGGTGGTCTGGAGCGATCCCCATCACTTTAATACTCAAAGGGGAAAAGAAGCTGTTCTATGAGAAAGAGTTTCACAGTATGAAAGAAATAGAAGATGAATTGTTAAAATTGTTTTAGAAACAAATAAATTATTATAAAAAATGAAGAACATAATAAACACATTTTTAATGGCCTGCGTCGTTGCATTGACCGTTTCCGCGCAATCTGGATATCAAGTTGGAGATAAGGCGACTGACTTCAACCTTAAAGGAGTGGATGGCAATATGCATAGCATGGAAGCAATGGAAAATGTAAAGGGATACATCGTGACTTTTACATGTAATCACTGCCCATTTGCGGTGATGTACGAAGATCGCTTAATTGCCATTCAAAATGAATTTGGACCTAAAGGATATCCGGTGATTGCTATTAATCCGAATGATCCGGAAGTTCAACCGGCGGACTCTTTTGAAGCAATGAAAGTTAGAGCAGAGGAAAAGGGTTTTAATTTCCCTTATCTATTTGATGAAGGACAAAACGTTTACCCTGTATATGGAGCTACTAAGACGCCACACGTATTTCTGTTGGATAAGGATATGATTGTAAAATATATTGGGGCAATTGATGATAACGCAAGAGATGCCGATGCAGTAGAAGTGAAATATTTGGAAAATGCTATCAATGCATTAGAAATGGGGAAAAACCCAGACCCATCATTTACAAAAGCGATCGGGTGCACGATCAAAACGAAAGCGTAAGAATGAGTCATCTTCTGGATTGAAATTCTAGTGGTTTAGAAGATATTATATGAAATAAAAGGAGGTAATGAACTGATCGTTACTTCCTTTTTGATTTTAAGGCTACATTTATGACTTCGATAGGAATAAGAATATGTTTATAAATTTAATTTGGATTTCAAGGCATATTCGCACTATTTCGGAATTATGTTTTGTGCTTACTGCTTTACAAGTATTTATGAACCTCTCAGAGTGTGGCACGTTCTGACGTTAGTCTAAAAATCTTTGAAAATCAGTTCGCAAAATTTTTAAACATACTCTAATATACATACAATGAATAAATATCTTATCTATATTCTTTTGAGTGGTTTCGTTTTTGCGCAATGTAAATCTGACAAAACGGCCAATTACCCGTCCAAAGATTTATTGAAACATGGATTTGCAATTAGTGTGAAGGCACCGGAGAACGCAGAGATTAAATCGGATGATTTAGGTTTTATGCAAGAGTTAACAATCTCAAGTGGTGAAGAATACAATGTTCAGATATTGAAGAGTGTCACCAATACTACAAACATTAAAGATGCTTTAAATGGACAAATGAGACTAGTGAAAGGAGATCTCTATTTTTCAAAAGTTATTGAGGAATATGACAATGGATTCATATTTGAAAAGAAGATAGACGATAATATCAATTACGACTTCCGCTACGTAAAATTAGTAGGAGAGAATGAATACGTCTATCAGACGGGAATGATTGGCACGTTCACAGAACAAAGCGTTCGTGATATGTATAAATCAGTTCAGTAAACTTTAGGAAACTTGAAGTAGTTTTTCACCAAATAGGAGCACTACAAACAGAGCGATTGCGAATATTATCATAACTGGGTGGGTTTAATTTGCTTTTCAAAATTACGTATTAATACTAGTTTTGTCAATAGGACATATATTTTATTAATACATTTTTTTCAATCCTAATATGTCAATAACTGTGCCTAAGTCACCTACGTATTTAACATTTGTGATATTTGACAAAATTTTTATATAAAATAACCTCCAAATGAGTCAAATCTCTGAGCACAATGGCTTTGAAATCTTATTTCAAGACGCCGATTTGATTGCCATAAACAAACCACCTGGTTATTTGGTGCATCGTTCCTCTATAGCACGAAATGCCACTCAAATTGTATTGCAGGAGCTTAGAGATCAATTGGGGCAACGAATATATCCGGTCCATCGCCTGGATCGAAAAACAAGTGGTGTATTGCTCTTTTCTCTCCATGCTGACTTTGTAAAACCATTAGGACAATTGTTTGAAAAAAAGCAAATCCAAAAGGAATATATGGCTATTGTAAGGGGATGGACTGAAGCGGAAGGAATAATTGATTACGAATTGACGAACGATAGGGGAAAAAAGCAAGATGCTGTCACGAGGTATCAAACCAAGCGTCATTTTGAGATCGATCTGCCTTTCGGTAAATTTATGACATCAAGATATTCCGAAGTAAAATTGATGCCTGAAACTGGAAGGATGCATCAACTTCGTAAACATATGTCTCATATTTTTCATCCCATCCTTGGAGATCGCCCCCACGGATGTAACAAGCAGAATAGACTTTGGAAATATAAGTTTGATATGGACACGATGATGCTCCATGCTCTACGCCTGTCTTTTAAACATCCAGAAACGAATCAAATAATCGAAATCGAAGCACCATTTTTTGACGAATACCAGAGAGTAAAGAGAATTCTAGAGGAGAGATCTATTTTTTGGGACAATGATTAAATGATTAAATGAGTGAAGGGATGATTTTTTAACTCAATCGTTTTTTTGGACTCGCTTGCTGCTTTCGTACGGGTGATAATGCGCTTTTTCAACCTAACTATGTCTCCACTATTTCGCGGTGAAGTCTCATGAAATAGGTTGACAGAAAAGATGTTGAAAACTTTTTCTAAACTTACGACAATGAAAAAAGTAAGACGCATTTTTAGTGAACATTTTAAGAGAGACAAAGTCCGCCTATATGAAACTGGCAAGATGAGTGTTCTACAGATATCACGCTTGTATGATGTTAGCGAGACCTCCTTGTATAAGTGGATTGATAAATATAGAACTACACCATCTTCTCAACGTGTCGTTTTGGAAACCGATAGCGATTATTTACAATTAGTAGAAATACAAAAACGGGTAGAGACTATGGAACGCTTGATCGGAAACCAACAGATTCAGCTCGACTACCAAAAGTCTATTATTACAGCGGCAAGTGAACATTACAAAGAGGATATTGAAAAAAAGTTTGGGTGAGTGCGGTTTCTAAAATTCGTAGTTTGGAAAGATGGTACAGCATGGAGAGGTTTTATTCTGTCATAGGAAGATCTCGACAAGCTTATCAAAAGGCCATTGCTTCACATCTATACAAGAGTCAAACAGATCAGGCGATTGTAGATCAAGTTTTGTTCTGGCGTTCTCGTCATCCTAAAATGGGGAGTAGGACATTGTATTATACGATGAAACAAGCAGGGTTAGATTTACCGAAGGGCAACAAATCAAAAGAAAAGTTACTGACAAGTACACATTTGACGGGAGGTAGTGCTAAAGGTGTAGATGCCTGAATAGGGTTGACAAATTTTACAATTTAAACATATTATAATTATTATT
>JBCCVV010000417.1:0-3590 GCA_039194925.1 Bacteroidota bacterium | reverse complement strand
TTGCAAATAGAATTCCAACCTTTTGTAATAAGAAGTATCTTCAACAAAGACGCAATCAGCTGAAAAGTCTGTTAAAATGGTAGTTAATTGGCTTTTAATGGTACTATAAAAACTTCCACTCCCATGAAAATTTAACGTATACGTCTCTAAATTTAAATTAGATTCAACGGTAATACTATCCTGATCGCAATAGTCTATACTTTCATGATTCAGATCGATATTAATACCACAAATGTTCTTATGAATTGAGGTAGTATTATACAAATACGCATTATAATCGTAGGGTAAATGTTGTGGAGTAATAGTTCCAGGGTGTGGTAATTCAAAATTATAGTTACACGTAATCGAGTCAAAATCACAACTTACATTTTCAAAGTCCGGTGCTCCAATCTGACCACATTCGTAATCATCGATACATTCAACTCTTAAATTCCATTTAGTGTTGGTCTGGGTTTTATTAGCAATTACTTCGACCCTTAAGATTGAATCAATTGAAATATCAATTTCGTTCATATCGATAAGAAATGGAATGGTTTTATGATAACGAATCTTATTTGGCACACTTGTGATGTCTGTAACATCCAAATCAGAACCTACCGCAGCGTAAAGTAATAGTTGATCATCATTTAAGACTCTTAACGTATCATTGACAGTATATCCTCTAAATGAAATTTTCACAAAATTCGCCGAACCTGATAATTTGTAATCTATTATCCTATCAGGAAATCCTCCATTTGAATAATCGTATTGAGTTGAATATACAAACCCACATCCCGGTGTATCCACAAAGATGGAATCTAAACACGAACCAATACCTGGATACTCCTCATCATAATATTCTCCGCTTATCGAAATCCAATCCAGCACTGGAATAATCATTCCTCCTTGTATGGGAAAATTGTTCAAAGGATGTCCAAATACATCGTCAGAAGTACCTGTTTTGAACAGAATATTATCTTCCGATACCTCATCCAAATACCAGGAAATTTCAAAGGAATCAATTGTTCCACAACTCGTTGATAAATTACCTATGTAAATCTTCCCAGGTACGATTGTTGTCAAGGGTAATACCAATTCACAATTAGCGCACAATTCACAGTTTTCTAACTCTACCTCGTACTCTGCTATATCAAAACAAGAATAACTGTCAACGGCTTGAAATGCATAAAGACCACTATCATTTTCATCGGGATCGTTGGATATCATTAACTCATAGACATCATCCATCACTTCCACCATCATTTGAGAAGTACCATCGGGCAGAGTTAATTCAACGTTTGTGCTACTCTGGCAATTTTGAGTCGTCGCTCGGAATCCCAGTGAATCTATACCCACGCAAAGCGCTCCATCCTCTAAATAATCTCCTAACAGCTCAACGCTTACAATTTCACATTCACAACAATAATGCTGCATTTCACAAGCTACAACATCCTTACAAACACCTGTTCCGACACCTATGAGTCTGTACAAGCCGGTAGCTGCATAACCAATAGTCATAGAATAGTAAATATTAGATACCACCGGCACCCAAACTGTAGTTCCCGGAGCCATATATTCCAGAGTAACCTGGTAATTTACATTTTGATCAATAATAATGTCCAGCGAACAATCTCCACTGGATACAAGATCAAACATGAGATTGCATTCGAAGTCAACCGTTGCACATTCGCTGGAAACGGTCATGACATCTGTATTTTCACAATCCTCATTCTTCGCATATTGATCATTTCCAATTATGTATGCATAATCATTGCATGATTCGACCAGAATGCTGCCATTTACCAAAGAAGCTATCCCGGTGGCACCTTCAAATACATTTAAATCATCTACCAAGTCCTGTAAATCTGCACTTGTCGATGTTTCTCCATCATTATCATATGGAAATGTAAAAAGACTATTATCGCTTAACCAAGTGCCGTTCACATAGATATCTGCTATTTCTAACCCCGGACCACCAAAGTCCAATTCGTATGCGCAACAGCATGTTCCAACTTCCGTGACAAATTCATCCGTACATCCATTAGAATCCGTGACAGTAACAGAATAAGATCCACTACCAATAGATGACAAATCCTCTGTGGTGAGTCCATTGCTCCATACATAAGAGAATGGAGGCATACCTACACCCAGAATCTCCAAATCTATACCTCCTGTCGGCAAACAAGATGACTCAAAGGTGATGATTTCATAGTCAAATGGACAACATTCATAAATTTCAATCTCTTTCGTAATCGGAGTTAAACACTCATCGCAATACACTTCCACCAAATAACATCCAGTATTGTAGGGAATGGGAAGCGTTATTTCTACAGAAGTTGGTGTATCTTTTATTACGCTAAAATTTGCATCCACAATTTCGGTATATCCCCCACTATTCCCACATTCGTCTGAGGGCTTGTAATACCACTTGATATCACTATCGGCGAGTATGGAGCAATTGGAAACATTGAACTGTAAAGAACAATCCAAAGCATTCAATTCATATTCAATGCCGCTACAATCGTTGTCAATAACAGAACAAAAGTCTATACAGGTCTGGGCGTCGAAATCATCTCTGCCCTCACCACCACCTTGAGTATTCCAAAAATTCTGAGAAGCAAATAATGTTTGCAAATCACAGAAATACAAATTACCATCGCAAACAAAAATCGCATTGAAATCCCCACTTGGATCAAAATCAAATCCTGGTCCCATGGTATTGTCCCCCCCTAAGGTCCCGTTATTCAAATTGATACCAAAGTTCGAAATGTTATTTCCGACAAAATCTATCTGATCAGAAGAGTTTTGGAAGTAATCACCTTGAGATAAAGAAATAATATTTGGTGCATTCCCGGGTATGAAAGAAGAGGTTGTTGGTACCGGTAAGGTATTGGTTATGGAGAAAAAAGGTGTAAAGTCCTGACCATTAAAGGAAATACTGACATCAGGTATATCTCCAAAAGCCTGATACCCCAAATCGGTGATTAATATGCAAAAAATACCATTATCCGGAATATCGTGAGTTCCGGTATACATGAAATTATATGCTGTAGTAATTTCATCTTCACCGTTGGTTTCTTGAGTTGAACTTATTGAAAACGTGGTATATGGTGTTATTGGAACAGTATTTCCCACTATTATTTTATCCGACCCGTCATTGTCAACACTAGAATCAATACCTTTTATGTAAAGATTGTTTCTAGCTAAGTTCATTCCAGTATCGCCTATTTTTTTTACGGTAACTGTAAAATCATTTGGCAATTCAATATCTGGATTCTGAGTGCTCAATGAAGCTGTAAATTGCCTATCTGTTTGAGCATCAGATTTCAATGATCTTAGCTGAAAACAATTACCTTCTGTTCTCACAATAAGTTGCTTTTCAGAAGTATTAAAATTTGTCCATCCATTAAGAATTTCAAGACGTATGGAAGATCCCTCTAATGCGGTTAATTCATTATTGGTTGGACCTTCAAGGCAAATGGTTAAAAATTCCCCTTCATAAACAGAATAGCTTGTTTGATCAAGGTTGAAAACTATAGGATCACCCTCGGCAAAAATCAATACCGTTGAGAGTAACCAAATAAGTTTAGTGCATACAAAATAGCAAAGCT
>JBCCVV010000416.1:0-3593 GCA_039194925.1 Bacteroidota bacterium | reverse complement strand
ATAAACAGCTCCAAAAGGTATGTTCATTTTGCTCCGGACAAGGGTGTTTACTTTAGTCCGGAATGGGGTGTTCACTTTGCTCCGGTGAGGGTGTTCATTTTAAATCGGAGAAGGGTGCTCACTTTGTCCGGTTTTTCCAATAGATATAGGCTTCGTAATTTTCTAATGTGATATTACCACTAAAATCAAAAACGAAGTCACATAATATCATTACAATATCCATGACTCCGTCCCCGTTAAGATCGCCGGTATTTAATGCCTTGTTTTGATGCCAAAAGAACTCTTTAGCACCGGAAGGGAACCCGATTACCTCTTTGGTGACGCTTTCTGCATCTACTGCCATTTTGTGCAGTTCAACTTCACCAAGCAATCGAATCTTGTCATTATTTACCTCTGTTGAAAAAGCATAGACCACGTCATCACGTCCTTCTCCTGTAAAATCACCAGAATAAAAATTATATTGTCCTTTCTCATCACCGATCTTACCTTTGCCTTGAAGGTTCTCGGTAAACTCGAAAAAGAAATTATCATTATTCGGTGTGGGTATTTTTGTTTCGATGGTGTAAGAATCGTGGTAAATTTCTCCATCTTCTTCAACAATATTTGCAATCAGTTTATCTGAATAGCCATCTCCATTAAAATCCCCAGTAAAAATGTCAGTTGTTCCAACTGGATGCCAACCAACAAAATCATAGGTAAATTCGCTTGTATAATCTCCATACTTGAAAATCGTAGGATTTAGAGTTTCACCATTACTGCCTATCTCTGTCACACTTTTAAGGAAAGCATTGATTTGATCAGTAGCATAGGTGAATTCATATCTCTTCACTAACTCATTATTCTCAGTAACGATTTCTATTTCATCTACTAGATTTTCCAACTTGATTGAAGCCCCAGCTTCAAATGTTTTGTTAGTAGTAAAACCTCTATCCTTATACTTAAACTTAATTCTGTTGTAGGGTGCTAATCCCGTAACTTCATTTCCTGTATATCGAATCTCTGCAATACGATTATCTCGACCATTATTGTTGTAAAGGAACTCAATGTAATTTCCGTCTTTATAGATCACCTTACTAACCTTCCAAAACATAATTTCGTCACCATCGTCATTCAATATTTTGGAGAAATTGGTCTTACCTATTTCCATCACAACACCATATTTGGTTTCGATTCTAAACCAAGATGGGCCACTGCCAAAACTTCCCATTTCTTCGATTATACTATAATCGTGATTTTCTTTAACATAGGTATTATTGGTGCTTTTGATTAATCTTGAACCGTCTAAGATAAATTTATCTTCTTCTGAAAACTTTACCCCTTGTGATTTGCCGTCGTGATAAATGGTGTGTAGCCCTCTGCTAATTGTTGAAATTCCTGAAATATTCCATCCATAGCCAAAGTGTCCATCTCCACCTTGACTACTGTATACAAGAGATAAGTCAGGAGCAACACTATTTGTACCAATTGGTATTTGTAAGGGTATAATGTAGCTTGATGTTCCATTGCTAACATCTGCTGATCCACCAATTGCTCCTACTGGCAAACTGGTATCAATGGCTGTAGCATCAAATGAAGCTTGAGTATATAGGTCTTCATATGTTATGGTTTGCCCATTGAGGGCAATACTTTGACTAGCTATTACAAGAGCAATAGCGAAAAATGAAACAATCTTTTTCACTCCTTTAAATTTTAGGTTTATTTCGATCTATCGACACATCCCCAACCTCTACATGTTATATTCGCACCATCTTTGAACGCATAAAATCTAAAGCGAAACGGTCCTTCATGTTCTTCTAAATATGGGTCAATAATGTTGTCGCTAATCCCGTCCCAAGCTCGATCTACTTTACCTTCTGAATAGAACAGTGATGATGTACTGTACAAAACCCTAACATCACTCCAATCATTCTCAGGAGTTAGAATTGCGTATTGAGATATGGTAATGCTGTCATTCTGGAATCGAGGAAAAAAGAAATCTGACTCACCATCATCATTTGGTGTAAAGACTAAAGGAAGTTTGATTAGATCTCCAGCTAAATCCCATACCATAGTATCTACAGTAATAGAGTCATGAACACAAACCAATGAAACTACTTCTTCCGGTTCATTAATGATTTCTTCTTGTTTAGAACAGCTGAAATACAGAATTGCTATTAATAATGCTGGTATCATATTGTATTTATTGGTAGTAAGCATAAATGAGATTTACAGATTCTATAATATTGAGCACTCCCAAGTTAAGGAGCGTACTATTCATTTCTTGAAAAGCTCCATCGTCGGTTAAGGTTAAATTTTTTAAAGTCAGAGTGCCATGATTCAAGAGAATTCTCGGATTATCATCGAAACCATTTCTACTGACCATGTTTACTTCATCAATAACCACAGTTTCATTAGGCTCAATCTCCATAACTTTGTTATCTTCAACTGCTCTAAGGGTAATATCTTTGGGAGAATAAAATAATTCTAACTCATTGATTTGAATACTCTTATCAATTACAATAGCCCCAGTTTCTAAATTAATTGTGTGGCCATCCAATGAATCTTGAAAGGTTACATTGTCTCCATCTTCCGCACAGAAGATCGCATTCCTTAACGATCCAACACCAATATCATCCTTATTGACCACTTGAGTACTACACTCAGGATCACAAGCATTACCACGAAATATTCTATTGCCAGATTCATCATATTTAATCTGAATATTGCATTGAGCATATCCAATTGAAAAAAAACAAGCGAAAATTAGTACAGTAGAAATTATCTTAACATTCATCCTTGCTGTGATTAAAATCCTTTAATAATAACAAAGCTATATCAAAGAATTTTTCTTTTCATTCACATATGGTAAGAAATCAAGCA
The DNA here is from genome assembly GCA_039194925.1 of Bacteroidota bacterium. Classification (GTDB taxonomy): domain Bacteria; phylum Bacteroidota; class Bacteroidia; order Chitinophagales; family Saprospiraceae; genus CAJXUU01. The sequence goes on along the minus strand of JBCCVV010000416.1, from coordinate 734 downwards.
ATATTGATTTCTTTTCTAATTCTACTCAAAGATTGTGGAGTAATGCCAAGATATGAAGCTATATGATATTGAGGAACCTTCTCTAAAATTTCAGGATTGTGCTTTGCTAAATCAAGATACCTGGCCGTTGCATCTTTTGTAAGCATCCGTTGATCATGCCTACTTACTTTAGCAAAAGTTTGTTCTACATAATAACTTTTAACAACGGCGTACTTTGGGTTGAAATCAATCAATTCCTGCATTGATTCCAAAGATAAGTTTAGTAGCGATGATTTTTTGAGAGCTACAATCGCCATTTCGGAAGGTCTATTTTCATTGATACTGGCTATGTCTGTATTCCATGAGTTTTCGAAGGAAAAATCTATCGCTGTTTCTTTTCCATCTTCTAGTTTGTAATACATAAAGCATCCATGCTCCATAAATCCAAGTTGTTTCGGATGTTGTCCTATCTCTAAATAGTGATCACCTTTATTGTATATTTTTCTTACAAGATGTTTGTATAATTCATCAATTAATTCTTTTTCAAGGGAGAATTGGTCTTTAAGGATAGCTGTGAGATCTGTCATTACCTTTTAAATTTGGAAACCATTTATCGAACTTAATAATTGTCACTCTAAAATCAAATATTGGTAATTTAATTGTTATTGCATGAGAGATTGGTAAGGAATTAAGTGCAACTAAAGATTTTACGTAGAATTACGTAGATGATGCGTATTTCTACGCAAATATGACTT
>JBCCVV010000415.1:0-3736 GCA_039194925.1 Bacteroidota bacterium | reverse complement strand
GTATTGCGCTGTATCTTGAAGTATGCTACCAAAATGCCAAAATAAAAATAACTCCGTATCTCGATTGTAGGCATAGGTCCAAGTGATATAATCAAGAAGTAAAATTCGCATACCATTTTCTGAGAAAACATGGTATAACCCATTTCTTTCTTCAGATTTGTTTTCTTTTGTGCTCGTCCAATCTTTATCAAAGTAAATATATAGACCGCACCTCTCATTAATGAAATATTCAAAACTATCTCTATTCCAAATATCAGGCGACCCTTCTTTATCCTTAAGCGGTAAAAGGGAATTTAAGATTTTAAATTTTCCTACGAGCTTGGAGGGAAAATAATTATAACATTCGTGCATCAGTGTAGCCGCCAATAGAGATGGTTGAAACAAATGATAAAAGTTTATTTGAATACTTTTTTCTGTGGATTTAATGCCTGGATTGGTGGTTAAATTAATAATGGTATGATGATTATGGATGGTTTCATACATGGCTTGATTAGAAAATGCAAATTCACCATGCTTTCTGCTCGCAAAATCATAACAGGAAAGAATCTGTAATATGCCACCCGAGTGTTCGGTGGATGTATCCCCGTTATAAATAAATTGAGGGGTATGATAATATCTGGTCCAAAATGCATTTTCTAATTCGTCCAATAGTGTATTGGCTTCCAGATAAGGCAGAGGATTCGTGTTTTTTTCATCTTGAAGCCGTGATAGCAAGTAGTCTATCGGTCCTTTGAGTTCCATGAAATAGGAGAATATAGCCGGATCGGAGATGTTTCTGTTGTAATTCACCAGTATTCTCATGATTCTTTCGGTGGTCATCTTAGGATAATGCATATCACTGCATCGTATTCTTATCTGCTCAATAGTTTGAAGATCGACTTCCAGTGTCTTGAAAATTTGATGTTGAAGACCATGATGATCATCGCATTCGCAATTTTGATAGACATCGTTAAACTCCAAAAAGGTGGATATCTTTCTAAGGTATTTTGAAGAAACAACATTTGTTTGTGAGAATAGACTAAATAATTTATCCGTAGAATAGTTTATAACAGCTCTTCCGCTTACGTACCTCGGCTGGTAGGCATCAACAAATGAAGGGATTTCACTTCTGATTTTGGATATTAAATGAACGGTTCGTTCGGGCTTTACCCAGACACGGGTAACATACCTCAATCCGGAATTTATATTTTGAACGTTATTTTTTACATAGTTACCGTTATATTCATTAATTCGTTTAATTATTTTTAGTTGCTTTTCTTTATCCTTTTGATACTGATATCCAAATTTTGTATTGGTCTCTTTTATTAGTGAAATGGGATCATTATTTTGATCTTGTTTTAATTTAGCATGAAGCGTGTTTTGATACCAATGTGGAAAAGTTGCCTTGTCTTCATCATTTTTACAGAGGTTATTCAGTTCCAGGTTTCTAATGTCCTTTATGGCAAAGTACAAATCATAATAATTATCGGAGAAACAAACAAGTGTTAATTCATGCCAACTAAAACTAAGAGAGATAATCCCTTCTACCCCTTTTTTCTTTAAGACTGCATTAATTTTGGAGATAGAATATTTGAGAAAATCCATTGCTCCCCCTATTACAAGAGAGTTATTCAATTTTATCTGGCATATACCAAGACATAATTTTTTCTCAAACTTTTTTAATTGAGCAAGCTTAAGTTTGTTTTCTTTTTTAAAAACTAAATGAGGACCATAAAAGCATTGATACTGAAATGGTAGTTCATTCAAATCATTGTTAAGATCTTCAGTTTTTATTCCGTAAGGGCGAAAATTTTTAGCTCCAAATTGGAACGTATCGCTTAAGCAAAGAAAGGCATAATCGTAATCCCCAAAAACATTAAAAATAATAGGCTTGTATAAATCATCCGAGATTGAACCACTTTCATCTAACCGTTCATTAATAGCAGTTTCATTCCTTTTAAAAATACTCTCTACGTGATTTACGAATTGGTTTTCATGATTTTTGATCGCTCCAGAAGTCAAGCCAATGAATAAATACTTATCATCAAAATCATGCGTACCATTACTCTCTTCTTCTAACTCTTCAGAATTATACACCTTTTAGCTTTTTGAGAATTCCAAATATAACATATATTGGAACAACATTAATTATTTTTGTCAAAGTTTGCCGTCAATACTCGGGCAATGGGTATACTGCCTCATATTTGATTTGTAAGAAGCCCAAAACTGCAATTAAAATAGAAATTAGAGTTTTAATGATATTGGAAATAAGATGGATTTAGATGGACTAATCAACTACAATATGGCCAAGCCGGGAGTGGAAGAAACCTTCCCTTTTGATGAAGATACCTTGGTGTTTAAGGTGATGGGTAAAATGTTTGCTTTAACCAGCATTACAGATCTCCCTTTTCGTGTCAACCTCAAATGTGATCCCGAATGGGCATTGGAATTAAGAGAGGAATATGCTGAAATTACACCGGGATGGCACATGAATAAAAAACATTGGAATACCGTGGTCGTAGGCGAAGGAAGTCTTGATCAATCGCTCATCTTAAGGTTAATTGATCATTCTTATGACTTGGTAGTCAAATCGCTGACCAAGGCAAAAAAGTTGGAATTGGAAGAATTGAAGAAGTCAAATGAGTAACGAAAAGATCTTTGATTATATCGTCGTAGGGCAAGGTTTGGCGGGAACATTGATTTCATGGTTTCTGCATAAGAACGGTAAATCGTTTTACGTTATAGATAACGCACACTTTCAGGCAGCTTCCAACATTGCTGCGGGTATTATCAATCCAATTACAGGCAGAAAGTATGTAAAGTCATGGAGAATAGAGCAGTTTTTACCCTTTGCCGAAGCAACATATGAAGACATTGCCGATTTTCTTTCCACTCGTTTTGCTCATCACAAGTTGATTTATCGAGGTCTGTATAGCATACATGATGAAAATACATGGGAAGCACGTAAATCGGATGAAATTGCTGGTCAGTATATTGTGGATGACCCACAGACGAGTGAATACGAAGGAAGGATCAATGGCATCCTGTCTTATGGAGTCTTGAAAGGCGGGATGCAGATCCAGTTGCCCGTTATCATTAAGAAATATCAGGAATATCTAAAATCCTCTGCATTGATTCTTGAGGAAAAATTTGATCACAGCAAGCTTTTGCTACAGTTCAATAGTGTAACATACAAACATCTAAAGGCAAAGAATATCATCTTTTCTGAAGGTTATCAAGCACAATTTAATCCCTACTTCAACTATTTACCATTCGAAGCGGCAAAGGGAGATGTCTTGATAATCAAGATAAAAGATCGACCTTTTGACAATATTTTGAGACACAAGGTGTTTATTGCACCTATTGATGACGAACACTACTGGGTAGGTTCAGATTATCGTTGGAAATTTGAAGACGATCGACCGGATCCAGCTAAAAAAGAAGAGCTCATTGCCACCTTGGATAAAATATTGAATGCGCCCTACGAAATTGTAAAGCACATTGCCGGCATCCGACCGTGCGTAAAAGGGAGAAGACCTTTTTTGGGCCGTCATCCGGAGTACAAAATGATGTCTATTTTCAACGGACTCGGAACCAAGGGAGCGTCTTTAGGTCCCTATTGGGCCAATCATCTTATCAATTACTTAGTAAAGGGCGATCCACTGGATAAAGAAGTGAATATCAACCGGTTTTACTCCGAAAAAAGACATAATTAGTTTTAAAAAATTTCGTTAAATATGGAGGTGGTCGAAAAAAT
>JBCCVV010000414.1:0-3745 GCA_039194925.1 Bacteroidota bacterium | reverse complement strand
GTGTCTTGGTACTCGAATAATTTCTGTATGGTCCTATTCAGCTTTGAGATACAATAATTTTTAACCGTCAGCGTCATAAGTGTGAAGCTAAAATTTAATATATGAATAAAACATATATATAATTAATTGATATTAAAAGATATAAACTTACATCTTGATAAACCTCTTTCTATATCTTTTTTCATTCAGAATTACATCAAGAATATAAATTCCAGTTGGCAATTCGGTAACATCAATGATCTCGGATTGAACATCTTTCTTGCTGAAATATTTATTACCATGGAAATCAAATATGCTAAATGAGTATGGGACAGATATATTAACAGATAGTTGATCACTTACAGGATTCGGAACAATAGTGATCTTCTCTGATACATCCTCCGTTACATTGGTGGGAATGGAAGAATAATCATAATTATCCGAGCAATCAGAATCATTGAGGTTTGTACCTACCCATGCTGCGTAAGTTGAAATATAATGATCCTCAAACACACTGAATTTGCCCTCATGAATTCTGCTTTCTCCCGGACTTAGTGAATCTTCCGAATTAAATTGTATGAATGGTGGCCCAACTTCATTCATTCGATCAGAAGAAACGTTGTAGCCTGCAACTTCGAATAAACCATTATTTGTGATCGTCAATGACCATGTATAATCGAGCATAACATTGAAAACGATATCTCCATTGGGCAATATAATGGTATCAACACTTTCCTTCTCATATTCTGTATTTAAATCATGCAAAGTCAAATTTGCCCTTGAGAACTCAGACTGAAAGCGATCATGATCGGTTTTTAGCATATTTCCACCTATACTACAGCCACTCCTTCCCCATATAGTATATATGTCCTCTGTGACAAATAGGTCTCGGTATCGAATGCCTGTTCTCTCTATGAATTTCTCCAATACAAATCCGGTAAAATCAAAGTAAGTTATAAACGATTGATTCGCATCATCTTCAATCAAAAAAGTGGTATCTCCATAAGTGTAAATTGCTTGGGGTATACGATCTGAAAATGGCATGTAAAACTCTCGTTGTATATTAAGTGCATAGTCCAGTACCAATATTTTTTCGTAGGTCAGCACCTCAATTCTCTGACGATCTTCGTAAATCTTGAAATCCACCACTTCACTCCCAAAAGAAATTTGGTTATTTATCATATCCCCTTGTATAGTATATAAATCAGATAAACCTGCGACTAGATTGACATTGTTCTCCAGAAGCTTCATATCATAAAGTTCAGAGGCTTCAAACAATGAAGATTCCAATAGGTCTCCATCATCATTGATTCTCAACATCTTATAATCAAAAGAAGCTCTGGTTAAGATGTAAATGGAATCTTGGGATTGATAACTGACGGCCAGGTATTCTTCATAACCCTGATCGTGCAAACTAATGGTTTTGGTCTCCAGAGTTTCTCCGTCCCAATAATGCACAATGATATTCGGTAATATCACATCATAATCGATATACCTCCACCCCAAGTATACCCATCCATCCGCTGTATCATAAAACCTGCCCTCAGAGTAAGAAAGAGATGTATTATGTAAAATCGTTTTCGCATTCGAAGAGTCAATTTGAGTGATATTCCCGCCTATGGCATAAAATGTTGAATTGTTGTGCAAAGTGACGTCCAATATTGTATTATCCTCTACAAAGGCAATCGGCCTGATCTGAGAATTTGACCGTGTAGTGCAGATTCCAAGTAGTAATAAAAGTAGTAATCCCTTCATGATATTTGATTTTGGCACATAAAAAAACGATTAAACTTATTCTTAAAACAGATACCCTCATCCTAATGACAAACTACTCCACCTAGACATCGTAAAGTCACCGAAAAAAGAGATTGTACTTAAGAAAAAATTGATTAATCGCAGCGTACTGGACGTACTGGAGACAAATTCTAGGATGAACATATACGTTTTCTGTGATTTTTCCAAAATTTTCGACGTTTACATAAAAAAGTCCTTCGTCGTTAAATACACTCCATCATTTTTTTTTGATACATGCCCATTCATGAGTTGGATGAGCAATGACTACTTATTTATGTTGACGATGTTAAGGAGATTTCACACCATTTCAAAAAGCACTTTCATTCATGGTTGACGTAAAATGAGTCAATCTAAAACTTAAGCTTAAATCCAGCTATAGCAAAACCTCCCAAGATGGCCACATTCCTTTCCTCAACATAATTCTCAAATACTCTGTTCTCGATAATCGAATTGGAACGCATATTCAATATATCCACACCTTTAATGTAAAAGGTCCATTTTTTATTTGCCGATTTATAGTCCAAAGTAGGGGCAATTCTGTAAAAGCGTTGCTGCGATACTTCGGAGTTGAAAAATTCTATAGCACCATTAATCCTAAAATCAAGTCGTCGAAAATTGAATAACACATTAAGAAAAGGTTCATGAGTGACAACCTTGCTACTGATATTTATGCTGCTGCTTTCAATGAGATTTTGCCTTCTGTTATACCCCATTTCAAAGTTAAAAAATGAAGATCTAAAGTTGGAATAAAGGTGAAGACCGTTGGATAGAATTCTGGATTGGGTAGCGTATTCAAAATCACTAATAAAGTTATTTTGCTCTATTAGGGTTAGTGTATTTTTCAACCGCAGCTTAAATGGAATCTTAGTAAACTTTTTATCCAGTAAAAGGTAAAAATTTATATTCTCATTCACATCTGCCAATCGGTAAGAATTGAGTATTGTATTTGAAAAATTCTCAGTATTCGTTGCCACCACGTTGTTCCCAAAGATTAAGTTTCCACCTAAACTCAAAAGAGTCCCTGAAAACAAATCGTACAGGAAATACAAAAAGCTAAAATTATCAAACTTCGAAAGCATACTCGATGTAATGTTGTCATTGGAAAGTAGCGTATTAAAATTGGCGATATAAGCATCATCTATGATATTTTCTGCCAATGGAAGTTGCAATGTCCGCTTATAAGAAAAACTCAATGCATGGGTCTTTTTGAAATTAAATTTCAGGCTCGCAAAAGGTAGAATAGCATGATTTGTAATTTCATTTGTATTTAAAATAGAATAAAAAGACCCCATTTCATAATTAAGGAATACACGAGACTTGTTGTACAATCTAATGCCCAATTGGTTTTCCAAAACATCCATCTCACTATTATTTGATAGCATATTAGCATTGGAGTCGCTCTGAAAAGTCTCTTGGTTCTTGGTCAAGTTATAACTAATCCTCAATGATGTATGCTTGGTAAGAGGACGTGATAAATTAGCATTAACACCATAACTTGATTTAAAATTATGGATACGCTGAAAAGCAGAATAGTCGTTGTCCGGAAATGTAAAACCCAAAAAACCTTGGTCGGATGAAAGCAATAGTTCATCATCCCGCTCTTTCAAACTATGATAGATGCTACTTGAAAAGAGGTAGTTGGTAAATTTATGTTTGTAATTCAAGACTTGATTTAGTGCATAACTACGATTGTTCCGATGCGCAGTAAAACGCTGTATTTCAAGATCATCCAAACCAATCAAATCACTATCCTGCGGCGAAAAGTTGAGATTATATTCCAATACAGATCGATTCGTTGGTTTAAACGATGCATTAATAAATGTATTATTGATTAAAAATGTGTTCTCACTCGAATTATTCAAGTTCAACACAAAATTCTCATCGCTCGCAAAATATGTTTGTTTAGATATTTGTTCCTCAGTGTTATTTTTCCGATCAAAAATGACGTAGCTATTTAATTTAAACGTACTCG
>JBCCVV010000413.1:0-3807 GCA_039194925.1 Bacteroidota bacterium | reverse complement strand
TGAAATGGTCTTTTCGTATAGGCCAATTCGATCAGTATTCTGAATTCCGAGAAAGGTTGCATAACCACCATGATATACTTTTAACTCATAAACAGGACACGAACCAAAGCAAACTCCTTTGCTCAAACTGAAACGCAGATCTTCGTCAGTGAAGTTTTCTAAAGTTTTTGCGCTTTTACAAGAAAACAAAAAATTGAGCGTAAGCAAAAGCATGGTATAAAGTACAATCCTTTTCATATTGTTTAATTCACTTTCTTTTGAGACGCCAAAATAGACAGTAATGCATAAAATTGCATGAATTGCTTCGTCAAATTATTAGGTGATTGCAGATATTGATTAATTAGTAGCAGATAACTTGATTTTGTATCCGTGTCTGATCTGTAAATTCATCACAAATGTCCTATGATGTCTGGCGAAGACTGTTCTTTTCGCATTTCAAACCACAATCCGTATATTTGATTAGAATTTATATTATGAATAGACTTAATGCGTACATTCTTGTTTTTGCGATACTTGCTTTCATGTCATGTGACCAGGAAAGTCGAAATGAAGCCAAACCGAATATGGAGGATGCCATTCTGGTAAATGTAACTCACTCTGCAGGTGATAAATGGGCATCAACGGACAATTTTCTTCCTTTGCCTTTTAATATAGCCAAATTGGGTTCGGATGATGTGATTATATTGAGTGAACGATTGGATGCCGGTAAAAAAATTGATGTAAAACCAATTGGGGCGATAAGAATTCTTGAAAACGATACCCTGTTGACCTATGTTATTTCCTTACCTTCTGAAGAAACGGAAAGGACCATGGATGCTGAAGATTTTGATGAGTTTGCTACTGTGTTTAGTGGAGCAAAATGGATAATAGAGCAATACATGCTAAATCGAGGCAATTCAAATACTGTGCGACTGAAATCGTGGGAAAATGAAAACTTTGCAAATAAATATTTATTAAAGTAACAATTCATGCTCAATGTCGTTTATACATCGTTATATTCGCAATGAAACTTCTCAAACTGTCTTGAATGTATTCCTGTACTCTTAATAAAGCTATGACTTCCAACGATTTAAGTCTTCCAATTGCAGGATATACAATTTCAATTTATACTACTGTAAAGGAAATAACGCTTGAATGGAATACGTTGGCGGGAAGTAACCTGTTCATGAGATCGGCATTTTTAACAGCGTTAGAAGAAACTCCACCTTCTGGAACTTCCTATAGATACGTGTTGGTCAAAAAAGAAGAGAAACTTGTTGGAATCGTCTACTTTCAACTGAAAAGAATAAACCTTTATAAAAGTCTCAGGTTAGATGTAGCTCAACCCAAGGGGTTTTGGAACAAGTTCTCTCACTTTATTAAAAGCCTGCTCGCAAGGCCGTTAAAATCAAATTTGCTTGTATTAGGCAATATGACACTTACTGGAAGTAATGGTTTTCAATTTATAGATTCTATTGATCGCGAAGAAGCTTTCAGACTGGCCAAGTATGCTACGGAAGAAGTATTGTGTAAGCTCAGAAAGGAAAAGAAAAGAGTACCTGCGGTTTTAATAAAAGACTATTATCAGAATCAAAAGTTTGTGAATACGGACCTTGGGTATACGGAGTTTAAAGTGCAACCCAATATGATTTTGAATTTAGACTCGAATTGGACGTCTTTTGAAGATTATCTTAGTAGTATGAAGTCTAAATACCGCGTCCGTGTGCGAAGAGCACGTAAAAAGGCACAATCCTTAGAAAAACGGGTGCTTTCCTTGGAAGAAATTCATGCCTACAGTAATGAGATTTCTGAATTGTATAAAAATGTTGCCAATCAGGCAGGGTTCAATCTTTTCATTTTACCGCCCACATATTTCTATAGTCTGCAAAAACATCTTAAAGACAGCATGGAACTGATTGGCTACTTCAAAGATGAAAAGTTGGTAGGTTATTATACCAATATTCGGAATCATGGTGATCTGGATGCGCATTTTCTGGGGTATGATCCCGAATGCAATCGATCAAATCAACTCTACCTCAATATGTTGTACGATTTGGTCGAAGACGCTATACGATTGAAGTGTAAAAGATTGATCATGTCGAGGACTGCCTTAGAGATCAAGAGTTCGGTGGGAGCCACTGCGCACCCTATGGTACTCTATATAAAGTCTACATATTCTATCTTAAATTTAGGTGTTGCCCGTGCAATGAACTATTTTACGCCAAAAGAAGAATGGGTTCCGCGGACTCCGTTCAAGTAATTGGTCCTATGCAAATTAAGTCTGTTTTATTCTTGTGCTTCTTGGCTTTCATTTCGTGCAAAAACAAAGAAATGCCAATCGATTTACCATCGGACAAAGAGGGCATGGTTCTCATTCCAAATGGAATCTTACATATGGGCGGCGATAATGATCAGGCGGATGCCAATGAATACCCAAAACACAATGTAGAAATCTCCGAATTTTATATGGATATCACGGAATTGACCAATGAAGAATTCAAAGAGTTTGTCGATTCTACGGGGTACAAGACACTGGCCGAGCGAAAAATCGAATGGGAGGAACTAGCCAAAAATCTACCTCAGGGAACACCGAGGGTTGCCGACAGTCTGTTGATGCCCGGATCACTGGTTTTTAAGATGACGGACCAACCCGTTCGATTGGACGATTATTCTCAGTGGTGGAAATGGACGATTGGCGCAAACTGGCAAAATGTTACCGGTGACGCTACAAAAGCAATCTATAGGCCAAACCATCCTGTTGTACATGTTGCCTGGGAAGATGCTAATGCGTATTGCAAATGGAAAAAGAAAAGACTGCCAACCGAAGCGGAGTGGGAATGGGCTGCTCGGGGAGGACACAAAAATGTAGTTTATCCTTGGGGAAGTAATGTGCTTGACGAAAGTCAACCCAAAGCCAACTTTTGGCAAGGACTCTTTCCGTTTCAGAATTCGGAGAAAGATGGGTATTTGCTGACTGCCCCAGTAAAGAGCTACGACCCCAATGGGTACGGATTGTACGATATGGCGGGAAATGTATGGGAATATTGTTCGGATTGGTTTGACTATAGCTACTATCAAAAGAATGACGCAGTTGAGAAAAATACCAAGGGACCAAATAGGGGGTACAATCCTATGAATCCTTACCAACAAGAAAAAGTGATACGAGGAGGATCATTTCTATGTAATGATTCTTATTGCTCTGGATATAGAAATGCGCGTCGTATGGGAACAAGCACCGATACCGGGTTGAGTCATACAGGATTTCGATGTGTTTGTTCAAAATAAACCGATAAATAAACGTCTATTTCTTTCCATTTTCCAATCAAAGTGTAAAGTTCTATGCATAATTAGGCTTAATCTAAGATAAAAGTGGAAATCAATAGGATTTCTCAAAAATGGTTCTAATTTTGCAGTCACTTATTACCACCTTTAAGTACGCGCATTTCTTAGGTCAAATTAGATATGGGAAATGTAATTTAGCGAGATGATATTTATTGCACTCGAACACACCTAAAGAAATGCCGCATTGAGGCTCTGTTCTCAGAGCCTCTTTTTGTTCCTCGATTACCAAGTGAGGAACGAATGCTGAAAAAGGTTTCCTTTGATAAGACTTGTCGAAGGAAGCCTTTTCTTTTTTTATCGATAGCAGATCTGCTCATATAATTTAAGGATCGAGACCAAGAGTTTGGGGAACGAAAATATTTGACGATACCAGGAAGCTCTTGAAATTGGAAGAAGAGAGAGAAGGCTCTCGGATTAAGGCATTTGGATCGACTTGTAGGCTCATATAAAAGTGTCATAGGACAAACACCTGATCTTTGTACCTTA
>JBCCVV010000412.1:0-3810 GCA_039194925.1 Bacteroidota bacterium | reverse complement strand
CCACATTTTTCTTTATTATATTCCACTCACCATTATTTTCCTGAAAAACAGAATCTTTATGAACGTGTCTAAGAGATAGGTGTTTAAATACCCCCCAAAATTCTAAATATGCATCAATAATTTTTAGATAATGTTCTTTTTTAAAGCTTTCATACTTCTCATTTTTTATCCTTTTAGAATTAAATACAATTGTTATCGTTGAGAGAACTAATGATGTAATTGCAGTTATTAATGCTATGATTATTTTGACGTCCATTTTAAAACGTTTTATTTTTAATTACCTACAATTGATAATGAAGCCGTTTAAAAATATATTGTTAACTCCTTTGCAAGTCATTGATCTCCAACTTTTCAGCTTTTTTTCAACCCATAGCTACTGCTATGAATTTCAAAAAGAGCTTCAATTTGAAAATCAAGCACTTACAAATCATTTTAACATACCTTTTTAAACGGCTTCAATGTTATGTGGCGTATCTCTAAGGGTATGCCATCATGATCATGTCTTATGTCCAGTTTTTTGTTCTGGCAATCGCATGTAGTTTTATAAATGTAAAAACGCTTTCATCTGTTTCAAAAGTTTCTTCCTAGTGCAGTTAAAAATATGGATAGTGATAGTGAAGAAACTTCAAACCCTAATTCAACACTCTTGCTTCGAAATATTTATTTGATTTTAAGTTCAGAAATTAATTTAAGGTCAAATAATTTACAACATCTGAGAAGTTGCCTTACTTCCATTTCCGAGCGATAGCTATTACAGTTTCCAACATGGCTGGATCCCAATTCTCAACGTCCCAAGCGGAATTGGCCAATGCAGAATGGCTTAATTGATTTTTGGCATCCTCAATTCCTTCAGCGTTTTCAAGAATTGTGCTGAGTTGATGCTGTTGTAAATAGAGTTCTTCATCCTGAACTGGCGAACCAAGATCAAATTCTGATGGTGGATAGAAAACATTATTTGCCTCAGAAAAGGCATTGTACTTTTCTGTTAAGCTTTTCATTTTAAGAAAATCAATTCCAAATTGAGTTTGACTTTCTTTAGTGTTTAATGCTGAACCAATCTGCTCCAAGACAACAAATTTCAAATTCATGCAAAGGGGAATCACTTTTTCCAGAAGGTCAAAAACTTTTGTGGGCACTGAAGTATCGTGTGTATCTCTCCTGATTTGTCGACCTGGATCTACTTTTGAGTCTGCCCAAGTGCCGCCCGAAATATGTATTTCCCTGACCCTGTCTATAGGATATAATTTGATAAGCTCCTCAAAGCTTAGATTGAAATTGTGCAAATGACAATAAAGATTATGCAAATCCAAGATGATAAAGCCGTTTACTGGTTCCAATAATTCGTCTAGAAATGCGCCATGTCGCTTTACTTCGTCCAATGAATAGGCAAAAGCCAGATTTTCCAGTCCAACAGGACAGGCACAAGCCTCAAAGATTCGCTTCAATCTGTCTTGACCAATTTCCAAGGTTTTTGAAGTGCAAGGAATACTGATTGGTGCGCCACTATGGAAATTCTCACCAGTCATAAAGCCGAAATGTTCTGAGATGTGTTCGAAATTATAATAGGTGGATACTTTTTTCAAATGAGCCAACCAGCGGTCTTGTTCTTCTGCCCATCTGCCTGAAAACATAGAAAAGAATACACCATGTCCAATCAATCGATTGGCCTTAGAAAATTCTTCTAGTAATTCTCCGAACCAACTTGGAATATTTCGTACTTTAAAAAGCGTATCAAAAGACCATTCTATGGCCTCTATATGCTCTCCATGGAATAAAGGCAAGGCGGATGCCAATAAATCGACATCTAAATTGCAGGCTATTGAACTGAATATTTTGGACATGACATGATCTTAGAAAGAAATAGGAACAAATGCAAATAGCCTATCTCTATTGTCTTTGCTCCGTACAATACTATCCCATCCCACAGGGTGGGCAATCCCAGATATCATGATTCGCTTCATTTTCACCTATTTCACAGTCAACCGTACAATTTTCATCATGCTTATGCTCTGCATCAAAATCCTCTTTAGTACAAGACTGGAGGCTGCCCGCAATAACTAAACCAGCAGCTATTGTTTGAAGTAATGTTTTGGAAACTTTCATATTTATAACTTTTAGATTAAACTATGAGGCTATTAAGCCCTATAATTAAGAAGACGCCAATTCTTGAAATTTAGTTGGCTGATACGATGATATTTTTTATTAAGCAGACATAACAGATCATGATATCTATCGGTTCTCTGAGGAACGAAGAGAGCCGATTTGCTATTTAATGTTATGGGCTGGAATGCTATTTGATTACTATTATTTTCTCTGTAATAAACTGACCTGAAATTAAATCTTTTACTTCTAAAAAATAAGAACCCGAAGGAATTGAAGCCACAGAAATATTGTATTTATTAATTGATTTTAATAGTGATTCTCCCATTGAATTGTATAGTGAAACTTCAAATTGAAGCGAATCAAATAGTTCAATTGTAATTTCACTTGATACAGGGTTGGGATAAATTTTAATTTGAAAACGTTTTATTTCGTGAGTAGATGAAATTAAATTTATTCCATCACAATTTTCATCTATTTCATTGTTAGGTATTTCGATAGCACCAGGATTAATATTTGGATTATTGTCATCGCAATCGTCCATACAATAATAACCATCTCCATCTTGATCGATCATTGGATCTAAATTATTCATAAATAATACTAATTTTTCTTCCTGGGTAATTACATCCAAGTCACAATCACCATCGATATCAACTGCAATTAGAGCCCAAGCTCCATAATTGTTTGACCATTGATTATCAAAATTTGGAGGTAAGGAAATGGAGTAATCAGGGGTAGAAAAGTTCATGTTTCCTAAATTGTAAAAAGCTGCTGCTGTCCCATAGCTCTGTCCAATTAATATATCTACATTTTGATCATTATCAATGTCAGCAAGATGAATTCTATCCGCAGAATCAAAATTTATCACTTTCATTTGAGGGGCAAACGTATGCTCTTCATTGTTCAGGTAAATAGAAATTTCTGAGCTTCCACTTGTAGTGACAACAAAATCTACTAATTCATCATTGTTCATGTCAGCTATAGCGATACTTTGCAAGGCTAATCCAGAAAAATCTAGAAAGTGCGGAGAAGAATATGTATGTTGGCCTTCATTCGTAAATAATGCAATTTGATCAGGACTATTTGAAATGGCAACAATATCCATGTCTAAATCTTCATCATAATCTAAAAAGCTAATGCCCGAAACTTTGTTTAGATTGTCAATTACAACAAAGTGATCCGAAAAAATCCCGGAACCATTGTTGGTTAAATATCCAATTTCATCAACACCATACGCATGATAAACAAGATCTAAGTCTCCATCCAGATCAATGTCATATAATTGCCCTATCCTTGAACTTTCAAATTCATATAGCATAGGTTCTTCAAAGGATTCATTGTTGTTGTTTAAGAAAAAGTAAAAGTCACCACTTATACCCATTACTAGTAGGTCGTCCGCTCCATCATTATTTATATCTCCATTTCTAATATACTGAGGTTGGAAAATCGAATTTGAAATAAGTTTTTCTTCAGAAAATTCACCACCTCCCATGTTTTTTTTCCAAATTACCCGTTGATTACTACCCCATCTTACTGCAACAACTAGATCAATCAATATGTCGTCATCAACATGCATCATTAAGAATGATTGCGAAAGATCTTCAGGTTGAAACAATAAGGAAGGTTCGCTAAATTCAGTTTGGCAATTTAGAACTTGTGAGATTAGAAACATTTTCAAAAGAATAGTATATTTTATTTTCATTGTTT
>JBCCVV010000411.1:0-3845 GCA_039194925.1 Bacteroidota bacterium | reverse complement strand
TGCTAACTCGAAAGCATTATCAACCGTGCGCTGTACCCTAAGCGAAAGCGTCTCCAAACCCTGGATGAGTTGAAATGCGTTGAATGGACTTAATGCAGCTCCAAAATCACGTAATCCTTCCACACGTGCTCGTATGGCAAAGGCAATATTTGGTAATCCTAATGGATTGTCCACTCCAAATACATCTGAGAAGACCAAACCATGGTATCCTTCAGATGGCTCTGAAAACTCTGGGTATTTGCCATTTCCAAAATTATATTTCCCACCATCTACGATCACACCACCAATACTTGTTCCGTGTCCGCCAATCCATTTTGTGGCACTCGCTGTTACAATGTGCGCGCCGTGATTCAAAGGTTTGAAAAGAAATCCGGCAGCACCAAATGTATTGTCTACAACCAATGGCAGATCAAATTCTTCTGCCAAGGCGGCAATCGCCTCAAAATCTGGAATGTTGAATCTAGGATTTCCTATAGTCTCTAAATAAAGCGCTTTAGTGTTTTCGTCGATGAGAGCCTTGAAGCTTTCTGGATTATCTCCGTCTGCAAATCGAGCCTCTATTCCCAGCCGTTTGAACGCCACTTTGAATTGATTGTAGCTGCCTCCGTACAGGTAGGACGTACTCACGAAATTATCACCGGTTTGAAGAATGTTGTTCAGGGCAATAAACTGTGCGGATTGACCCGAGGCTGTCGCCAATGCTGCTACACCTCCTTCCAATGCAGCTATTCTTTTTTCGAAAACATCCGTTGTCGGATTCATGATCCGAGTGTAGATGTTACCAAATTCTTTTAAGGCAAAAAGATTGGCACCATGTTCGGCACTGTTGAATACATAGGAGGTGGTTTGATAGATGGGTACAGCTCTTGATCCAGTGGCTGGATCCGGTTCTTGTCCCGCGTGCAACTGTAAGGTTTCGTACTTGTAATTTCTAATCTGATCTGACATTTTGATATTATTTTAAAGTGAATTATTGAATATGAAAACGTGTAAAAATCAATGGAGACGAGCGAATAGCTTAAAGCTAATGCCTTCATCTATGATTTACTTTTTTCTAGTCTTAATAGGAAATGTAAAATATAGGATGAAGTGTCTGTCAGCTGAAACAACAACAGCAACAACAACACATCATACCAAGCGCAGAACACACTTGAGATATTTTATCCTTGATAATTTTGAAATTGATTCCGAATGTTGAAGAAGAGTTATACATTTTTTAAATTCATTAATATTTATAGTTCCCAAAATAGGGTAGGATTTGGCACCTTGCTTTTCGTAGGTTGCCTGAGGGTCATAGAGCCTAATCTCTCGCCTCATCAGTATAAAGTATTACGAATCCAAAAATCTTTATTCGGATTGAGCCGTAATCTTTCGACGCTGTAAATGTATGTGATAATTTTTCAATTATGCAAATAAAATGTTTTTTGATTAATATGTTTTCAAAAATATTTAGGTTGTATTATGAATTATTAAACTATGTAACCATTTGATAAATAAGTAGATAAGTTAGTATTCTTGTTGTCAAAAAAAATATCGAAAAATCGTAGGATGGCGGTTATAAAACTTGCGATTAATTATGAAAAAGTCTATTCTTTTGAAGTTTTGTCTTGATCATCTGGCAACAGTTTTAGACTGTTTTTGTATTTGAGCTCCTTTTTAGAAGTGCTAAAATCTTTATTCCAAAGTACTCTGCCCAGATCTTTACGTACAGATGGACTGGTATAAAAGTATCTGTGGTTTCCAATTTTGCTGGTCAAATCATCATGGTCCGTAATCACAGAAACGTCTATTATTCGCATATTTTCCGGTAATTTAGAAATGTCGGGAACGCCATTCAGTCCTAATCTTTTCCTGGAATTGAGCAATTTTGACATCCCCAATGTGCGATCATTGTTGTGAATATAAATGGTGATATCATTGATAATAGTATGCAGGCCATGCAGGGGTTCACCTTCTTCAAATGCATTACTTTCTATATCAGCTCCTACCGACACAAATTGATCAATAATAACTTCGCCCTTTTCGATCAAGTCACTCTCGTTGATCATATGTTGAAAGACTCGGTTGCCCATGGAATGGCAAAGAAAATTGATCTTATACTGTGCATTATTTTTCTCTATCAAATCCTTTAAAAATGTACTTAGATAATCCCCTTTCAGCCGTGCAATACGTACTCCTTTTTTATAATCAAACGAACTGTCCCATATGATAGATAGAATCACTTTTTGCTTGCCATCCTGATTGGCATATGTATCACGACTAAGATTTTTTACCATCTGCTCCCAGGCAAACTTTTTATCCGCCCATATGCCGTGAATTAGAATATTGAGTTTGTCGGAGGTATTCTCTTCGCATAACGAAGTGAAAATGGCAAAAAGCAGATTATCCAACGAGTTAATCGACTCGTCTTCAACCCGTTTCGGAGCATACTTTTCGTCGTATTTTAATTTTCCAAATTCCAATTCAAAATTGGCTTCCTTTGCTCCGTCTATCTTTACATAATAGTGCGTAAGATTGGCTTGGGCTTCTGAATTATGAGCGGCGAGTGAAAACATTACTAGTAAAAATAGTCTTTGTAACATGATTTAATTCTATATACTCATAACGGAAACCAGCACCGATAAGTTTTTGAACGACTAAAACAAGATGGATGTGTGTTGAGATAGTTTGAAAAAAAAATAGAATCTCTTCCTGGTGATCACTAATCCAATGGTTGGGCAGTTTCAAGCAATTGAAAAAATTGATCTAATCTAGGTTGAATGATGATTTCGGTTCTTCTGTTTTTGCTTCTTCCCTGAGCAGAGTCATTGTCTTCTTTTGGAATATAGTAAGATCTTCCCGCAGCAGTTAATCTGGTTGGATCAACATAATGTTCGTTGGCAAGTGATCGGACAACTGCAGTTGCTCTTTTTACACTCAAATCCCAATTGTCCTCAATGCAGCCATTGTTCATCGGAACATTATCGGTATGCCCTTCGACCAATATCTCCAGTTCATCGTGGTCATTGATGACGGTTGCAATTTTACCGAGTACTTCTTCTGCACGTGCATTGATTGTAGAACTACCGGATTGGAAGAGAAGTTTGTCTGAAATTGAGACATGCACCAGGCCTCCTCGAACCTCTACCTGTATGTCGGAATCATTAATGTTTGAAAGTGATCGTTTAAGATTCATCACTAAAGCCAGATTGAGAGAATCCTTTGATTGCACTTTATTGTTGAGATCTTCAATGTAAGCTGTCTGACGACTTATATTTTCAAGTGATTTCTGGATACTTTCCGCACCGGTCTTACTCACAACAGACAAGTCCGACATCCGATCCAATAAGCCCGTATTGGTAGCCTTCATGGTTTCTATCTGTTCTTTCAATTGAAGAATCTGTTGATCCTTAAGGTTCAGTTCTTTGTCTGAGCAAGATGATATCGAAATCAACACTAGTAAAGTTAGAATTAGATTTTTCATTTTTAGTGATTTTAGATTCAAGAAATTGCTTTGCTCAATTGGGAATGAAATTGGTGTTTTATTAGATAATTGCTTGTAAAACGATTTCGATTCAAGAATAAGTATTAAAAAAGCAATAAATAGGCCTGAGGTATGAAGCCTATTGACAATTCAAAACCAATAATAAAAAAGAAATATGATATAAGGAATACCTGTATTGCCAAACATGAAATTGGGTATCGGGCAAAGTAGATTGCATCGAAACCATGACTTTTAGAATAATTCTATATATTTGATTTCATTTTTACCAATTATAAATTTCATATACTGAAGTTATCTAAGAATTCCGAAACATACCGAGCCAGAAGGCTTGTGGTTATTGACAAAGCTTCCCGCGATTCTC
>JBCCVV010000410.1:0-3875 GCA_039194925.1 Bacteroidota bacterium | reverse complement strand
GATGAATGCTCACATCTTTGACTCCAAATCGAATTCGGATTAATTTTTTTTAGTTTAGCAACATGATTGTCTGCGATAAAAAGGCTTTGTTTTATCAACCTGTAATTTGGGTGTTTGAGTTGATCAAAAAGGCATATGGCATAGATCTAATTTATGACCCAAAATTTGTGGTTGATATTGGAGTAGATGATGATAGCCAGATTCAAATTTCGAATGCATTTTATGTTGATTTGATTCAAAATGGGATCTACGATCATCGCCATTATTTCAATGATTCTCCTTTAATTTTAGTTGACGGTGCAAGAGGAAAGGCCATACCTGATTACATCAGCTCAATTTTTTATCTGGTAAATGGTTTTCAGGAATATCAGTTGTCCAAAACCCATATGGATAACTATGGGCGTTTGGATTTTAAGCATTCCTTACAATCCAGATTTGATGTGCTTCGGAAAGATTTGGTGAAGGAATATGTGCAAATGTTATTGTTTAACATTGATCCTTCCCTTACGATACCAGCCCAAAAATCAAGGATATTTGTGTCGCATGATATCGACAGCGTGTATGGTTCTTTAAAATACGATGGTTTATGGGCACTTAAAAAAGGTAATTTATCTGAAATGATGAAGGTGATCATCCAAACCGTTTTACAAAATCCACCTTGGTTCAACATAGATGCCATTGCCAAATTGGAAGATGAATTAGACATTAAGGCATGTTATTACTGGATTGTGCAGAATGGGAGAAGTAAAGAGGGCATCAAGAACGGGGATTATCGATTTGCGCAAGAAAAAATTCAAAAGCAATATCATACGGCATTTCAGTTGGGCAATGAAATGGGAATTCATAAATCCACATTGAATTCAACGGTTCAGGAAGAATTGAGTGAAATCAAGAATGCAACAAGTTGTCGATATCATTTTCTTAAAATAAAAAACCCGTCCAGTTTCATGGAAATGGAGGAAAGTGGGATCCAATCGGATAGCAGTATTGGATTTCCTTATGTGATGGGTTTCAAAAATAGCTTTGGGATGCCTTATTATCCATACGGCCTCGAGAAAAAAGATTCGATAAATGTTCTGGAAATACCACTGCATATCATGGATGGTATGTTTGGTATTCAAGATAAGAAGTCTTGTGAAAATGCATTTTTAGAAATTACGCAGTTTATTGAAGCGAATAGTACAAATGCGATTATCAGTATTTTGTGGCACAATTCAGAAATGACAAATTTTGCTTATCAGTGGAGTTTCAAATGTTACAAGAAGTTATTGCACTATTTTGTGGACTGCAGCTTTGAAACTGTTTTGCCTTCACAACTGGTAAATGAATACGAAACCGCTTAATTGGAACAAAATTTAACATATCGCATTGCATCAGAAGAGGATTATCCCGCCATTTTGAAGTTGTACAATGCTATGTATCAATCTGATCGTAGTTTAACGGATTTTAAATGGTTGGTTGAGGATAATCCGGCAGGTAGAGCTACACTTTTTATAGCATTATTAGAAAATAGAGTAATAGGAATGCAAAGCCTCATTCCGTATGATTTTGTTCAAAACGGACAAGTTATCCACACGTATAAGTCTGAGGATACCTTAGTAGAAAAAGGAATGAGGGGGAAGGGTGTTTTTTCCAAACTTTACGAAATGGTGCACGCACATGCCGATTCAACATTGGTTTGGGGGCTGACGGATAAAAAAGAAATTTTGGAACGCGTTAAGATGCCTTCATCCGAACGGTTGACCATAGCTATTTCTGTGAAAAGGCCCACGATAGCATCCGACAAAAGAGGCTTGCATCGACGCATCGCAAAGACGCTTTATTATTCAGTGCTCTATCTAAAATCTACGTTCCAATCCAGAAGAATTACAGGTACAATGAAATTGGATGAGATTATTCCTTCAGATTATGGAAGCAAAAGAATAGAGGTCTTTTTTGATCGTTTGACCCAACAGCATCCAAATCTTTTATTTCCAAGGATGAATTCGGGTTATTTGAATTGGAGATTGACCCAAAATCCAAATTTGGACTACTATACGATCATGGTTTCTACAAGAGAGGATGGTTCAATTGCGATTTGCTCTTTACTTGGATTTATAGGGAAATCCGCCTATTGGCAATCGTATTATGCTCATCAAGATGTGGCGTTGGATGAAAAGATAGGACATATTGTAAATCTCAGGAAAAAACTGTTTGATTCTGGTATTTCTATGATTCACACTTGGCTATTTGGATGCAACGCCTCTGTGAAAGAAGTTAAGAATTTATTTTATCAAGGAGGATTCTCAAAGGTAAGAGATGGATTATGGATCGTACACAATTCTGCGGAAATGAATTTGGATGTTCATGATATGTATTTTTCCCCACAGCTTGGGATTCGGTAGAAATCCTTAATATTGTTGTATGCGAATTGCTATTGTTACAGCTTGGTATCCGAGTAAAAAGAACCCTCTTTATGGTGTCTTTATTCAGAATCAGGTGCAGGCCTTGTCGGAGCATTGTGAGACTTTTGTATTGCTGTTAACCTGGAGTTTGATCCCATTTGTCAAAGAACGAAAAGAAGGTAAAGTCACCATAATCGAAAAAGGAGATTTTTATTTTCCGAATGCTTCCGAACAGATGTTGAATTTCTGGGCATCCCGATACGTACGATTTTTTAAACGAATACATGCCAAACATCATTTTGATCTGGTGCATTGCCACGATCACTATGGCGCCTTTGTAGGCAATAAAATCACGGGTGAAATTTTGCTTCCATACATTTGTACTATGCACAATTCAAATATTATGACGAACCAATTGGTGGATTGGAAAAAGGCGTATATCCCGCGTATTTTGAAAAATGCAGGAAGTATAGTTGCGGTAGGGACGAAATTAGCACAAACCCTCCGAAGCGTGTATCGGATTGAAAATGTAAAGGTTATTCCCAATTTTATTGATACCAATCGATTTTGCCCGAGGAAAACTGATTCGTGCAGCGATTTTCGATTTTTATTTATAGGTGGTTTGGAATCACATAAAGGAATACTTGAGTTGGTAACAGCATTTCATCACAGCAAGATAAAGGATGCTTCATTGCACATTGTCGGGAGTGGGATTTTAGATAATAAGCTTAAGGAGTACATTAATAGATTTGATTTGCACGAGAATGTTCTTTTGTATGGAGATGTGCCAAATGAGCGATTGCCCGAAATCTATAACTCTGCGGATGTTCTGGTATCCGTTAGCGAATATGAGACATTTGGGGTAGCGATTTTAGAGGCGATGTCCTGTGGACTTCCAGTTTTATGTACATCATCCGGCGGGCCTGAAGACTTCGTTGCAGATTTTACAGGAATTTTGATCGACGAACGAACCATTAAATCAATATCCGATGGATTGATCAAGATAAAGGCTACATATGATCAATTTGATCCTGAAAAGATCAGGCAATATGTAATTGATAATTTCGGGGCTCAAAAGGTGATAGGATTATTGCTTGAAGAGTATAAATCGCTGCTGGATGCTTAAGATGAAAATAGCATGGATAAAGGTCAGAGCCAGAATCATCAGTACGGTTGTCAATTTGTTTGCTTCTCAGACCAATTATGATGTCAACAACACAATTTTAATTCTTGGATCAACAAGAAGTGGCACGACCTTTTTAATGGAGAGCCTCAATGCAAACAACGAATACCGTTTAATTTTCGAACCATTTAATCCTGGCTATGTACGTGAGTGGAGTGCATATAGTGCGAGGCATTACATTGACCCTCAAGAGTATTCTGAAAATGAAAAAAATGCAGTAAATCAAATTCTTAGAGGGAAAATCAAAAATAAGTGGGTCGATCAATACAATCGAAAAGTAAAAAGTGAAAAGCGATTAATTAAAGCTG
>JBCCVV010000409.1:0-4001 GCA_039194925.1 Bacteroidota bacterium | reverse complement strand
AGGAAGCCAATAAGTTTATGTTGAAGGAGTTTTTATATAATTCAATACGACAATTGCCTCCTAAATGCCAGGAAATATTCGTGCTGAATAAAGTAAATGGTTTAACTTACACTGAAATAGCTGATGATTTAGATATTTCGGTGAAGACCGTTGAAAATCAGATTGGTAGAGCGTATAGAAAGTTAAGAATTTTGATGGCAGGTAAGATGTCTGAAATAAATTGATGAATCAGTTAGAGAAATAGCAAAAATGAATATAGATCAAATTATAGGTAAATTAATGGGTGACGGCTTTGTAGGGGAGGAAAAATCTGCCTTGGAAGCCTGGAAAAAAGAGGCGGAGGATAATATAAAAGCTTTGCAAGAAATAAAGAAAATAGCGGCATTTAGCAATAGCTTGAAAGGTTATGAAGATTATAACACGGATGCGGCTTGGGATTCTTTTGCAGCTTCGATGGAAAGTGACAGTGATTCGGTTAAAAAAGCAGATGAAGTACAATCCAAACCTGAAAAAAGAGGTGCTTCGATTTTTACATTGGGATATTTGGCAAGAATAGCAGCTATACTTGTTATCGTTGTAGGAAGTTTGTTTGCAATTAATACCTTCATGAACTCGGGGACGGATGTAGCGGAGCCACTTATTTATTCGGCCAAGACTGAAATGTTAGATATTGATTTGAATGATGGGACTAATGTAATATTAGATAAGTCTTCAGATATGAATGTTATCGATAATCGGACAGTGACTCTAAAGGGAAGAGCTCACTTTAATGTACAAAAAAGCGATACCAAACAGTTTAGTATTGAACTCCCAGTTGGAAAAGTTGTGGTTTTAGGAACGGAATTTACAATTGATGCAGATGATTCCACAACCGAGATTTATGTTAAAGAAGGAACTGTGAGATATGAACTGGATAATAATCGTGTTTGGACATTAAAGGCAGGACAGTTGGTTCGAATGAAAAATAATGAGGCTGTTGTGATTAAAGGAGATGACAATTATGACAGTTGGAAAAATAATACGTTGGTCTTCAGAGATCATAGTATGGTTGAAGTGGTAGCTGCACTTTCCAGACATTTTAAGAAGGAAATAATTTTGGAAAACAAAAAGGACTTTTCCAATTGCAATGTGATGGATGTCTTTCCAAATTTCACTTTAAATGATATTTTAAATGGATTATCAAAAACACATGGTCTCAAATATGCGTTAAAAGATGATAAGGTGTATATTACGTCAGCAAATTGTTAGATGTCAAAAGCCAGAACGTACATATGGCTAAACCTCCTCATAATTCTGTTCGCCCAAAATATCTACGGACAGGAAACTATTCTAAATCGTTACATTACTTTAAAACCTACTCATACAACCTTTCTCAATCATGTTGATAATCTATACGAACTAGAAGGGATTGTTATAGCATTTAATAGCTCCAGGGTAGATTTAAATGAGGTCATTACTCTTCCCAATGAAGATTTGCCCCTACTTGAAATTGTTAATTTATTATTCGCCAAACACAACGTAAGTTTACTTATTGGTGAAAATAAAGTAAGCGTCCGGTTTTTAGATGCCCCTGTAGCCAAGAACATTACCATCAATGGATACATACGAGATGGAGAAACGGGTGAAGCTCTCGTTGGTGCCAGTATCTATGAAATGACCAGTCAATCTTCTACATTTAGCAATGAATCAGGGTTTTACAGTTTGACCATTCCCGCTGAATCCAATGAAGTCAGAGTGAATTATCTTGGGTACAGAACACTAAAAAGAAGTGATATAACTGTCCCATCTCTTAATCTTAATTTGGAATTTGATAATCTCATGGATCAGGTTGTCATTGAAGGGGCTATTTCAAACAATTTTTTGCTTGGGTCAGGCTCGGAAAAAATAGACCTGGCACTTACAGCAGGATTTCAAAGTACAAGTGGGGATAATGATGTCATTCGTGCAGTGCGTACCAGTCCAAAGGTGCAATCCGGAAATGAAGGTCAAGTAGGATTGTATGTGCGCGGGGGTGGTCCAGATCAAAACCTAATTCTTTTTGACGGTATACCATTATACGAAGTGAGTCACGCAGCTGGCTTTTCAAGTATCTTTATTGAAGAAAGTATTAAGGATATCGACTTTATCTCAAATGGATTTCCTGCCCGATACGGTGGCAGATTAAGTTCTGTAATGAATGTTCGACTCAAAGAGGGCAATCAAAATGGGTATAACGGTTCGGTAAAGTTTTCACTTCCTGGGATGAAAGCCCATATTGAAGGTCCACTTTTTTCTCCTAAGACAACTATAAATGTAGCGGGTAGAATTTCTTATATTGATCGATATCTGAATCAGCTGATTGGAGATTTTGTTAGTTTTGAAAGAGTAGATTTGAATTATGAAGATCTAGTAGCCAAAATTACGCATCGTTTTTCTCCAACTCAAAAGCTCTCGTTTAGTTTTTATACCGGTGAAGACAATATTGGTTTGTTGAGAAACAATGAAATTAGTGATGGCGAAGATTTTTTTCAAACGATTTCCGATAATGGCGTGCGATGGGGATCAACTGTATGGAATGGGAAATTTACAAATGTTGTTTCGGATAAATTACAGTTGACATTCAATGTAGGGGGAATTCAATACAGAAATAATTCTCAGGCTAATTTTAGAATAAATTCTGCGGTAAACTTCATTCCTGACCCCACGGATGAATTAGAAGTCTTGACGAATTCTGAAATTCAGGATATTATGACAAGTTTCAATTTGGACTATTATTTCAATGATAAGCATCGGTTCAAATTTGGGGCATCCTGGATACATCATGAATACAATCCCGCTTTATATGGTAGCGATACAATTTTTGCTGGGGATCTCACCCAAATTGTACCTAGAGACAACCAGACAATTGCAGATGAATTGGCGCTTTATTTTGAGGATACCTATACTCCACACGAGAAGTGGCAGATATACGGAGGCTTGCACATTTCTGCTTTTAATACGGGTAATCAACGCTTTAGCAACGCCCAACCTCGATTTAGTACAGTGTATAGCCCAAATGAATCCAATCGTTTTACGTTTTCGTTCTCCAATATGTATCAATACATTCACTTATTGGTGAATCCTGGTATAGGATTACCTTCGGACTTTTGGGTGCCCAGTACGAATGAACTTCCTCCAGAATTTGCCCGGCAATTTAGCATCGATTATTACAGAAAGCTTGGGAAATCAATGGAATTGTCTATTAGTGCCTATACGAAAAGTATAAAAAATGTACTGGAATATGAGAGTACCGTGGATATCTTCCTTGACTTTGTAAACGCGACCGAATTGCCCAGAATCGTTACCAATCCAAACTGGGAAGAATTTGTTCTTTCGGGAGATAGTCAATCACGAGGAATTGAATTTCAAATAAGAAAAACTTCGGGTAGGCTTACTGGTTGGGCATCCTATGCCCTGGCAAAAACAACAAGAATTTTTGAGGGAATCAATAATGGAGAAGAGTTTCCCTATAAATATGATCGAAGACATGATGTAAATTTGGGAGTTCAGTATGTCTTAAATAAAAACATCTCTTTTTCTCTGAATTGGGTATATGGAACGGGAACGGCATTTTCTTTGGGGAGTGAAAGAGTGCGAAGCATACGTAGAGATGAAAATGGTGATCCAATATTTATAATTTCAAATACAGGGGATCGAAATAATTTGCGTTTTCCGGATTTTAGTCATTTGGATTTCCAATTCAATTATAATAGAGAATTCAACGGAGGAAAATTGACCTTTAATTTTGGCTTATATAATGTATACAATCGTAAGAATGCCTATTACATTTACGTTTATAATGATTCTGGTCGAGGTGAAAATGTAGTATATAAAACCAGTTTGTTTCCGATCTTGCCAAACATGAGTCTGGGATATTCGTTTTAATAATTATTTTTAGGTTTGTTTGTAAAGTGAAAGAGGAACTTGTTCTGTTATTAAAACGTGCAGCAAATCCATAAACCAAATAACGACAGTATGAATTT
>JBCCVV010000408.1:0-4009 GCA_039194925.1 Bacteroidota bacterium | reverse complement strand
TTTTTACAATAAGATGTGATTTAGTGACTTAAATGGATAATGGAAAAGAAGTATACAGTAGGTATAAAACGTGGATATTATGTGGTAAGTTTAGTGCTATCTTTCATATCGTCGTTTCAAAATACCGAATCCAACCATCGCACTTCCTATTGATAATACTGGTGTCGGTGTTTTTAAACCCCGCAAGCAAATCAAGTTCTTTTAAGATTCGATTGGCAGCTGGAGGGAGTGATACACCTATTTTTCCAGGAGGCGTTGAATTTTATCTATCAACGTAAATCGATAGATTTCAATCCTTCACAGTTACACGGTTTATTTCGACTTGGTAGTGGGATTGGTATCAATGAAAATACGGCATAGAAGGTTTGGTAACTTCGAGACAATCGTAGAAAATTACACTTCCTGGATTAAAATTCAATTGATATGATAGAACTGCTTTAAATGAATGTGCTTTTTATATTTTTGCAAGCATTCATTTAAACCTATCGAACTAAAGTAATTAGAAGGCAAAATAATATGAGTAGATATAGTGAGTACCTAAAAGAGATCGAGCAACGTAAAGGACTATCGCTTCATCCGAAGCCTATTGACGGAGTTGAATTATTAAGTGAGATTATTGAACAGATCAAAGATAAGAATCACAAACATAGATCCGACTCTCTGAATTTTTTCATTTATAATGTACTGCCAGGTACTACTAGTGCCGCACGTGTGAAAGCTGATTTTTTAAAGGAAATCATTCTTGGTCAGTGTAAGGTGCCGGAAATTTCATTGGAATTTGCTTTTGAGCAATTGTCACACATGAAAGGTGGACCTTCTATTGCAGTATTATTGGATCTCGCTCTTGGGGAGAACGAAACTACAGCTAAGGAAGCCGCTACAGTATTAAAGACCCAGGTTTTTCTTTATGAGGCCGATATGGAACGGCTTGGGAAAGCTTTTAGCGACGGAAGTGCTATTGCTAAAGAGATCATTGAGAGTTATGCACAAGCAGAATTTTTTACCAAACTGCCAGATTTACCTGAAGAAATAAAGCTAGTAACCTTTATTGCGGGAGTCGGAGATATTTCAACGGATTTATTGTCACCGGGTAGCGATGCGCATTCGAGATCGGATCGAGAGTTGCATGGGCAGTGTATGTTTGAACATAATAAAGAAAAACAAAATGAGCTTCTCGCGCTTCAGGCAAAGCATCCTGATAAGCGTGTAATGTTGATTGCGGAAAAAGGTACGATGGGGGTTGGCTCTTCCAGAATGTCTGGTGTAAACAATGTTGCGCTTTGGATTGGAAAAAAAGCAAGTCCTTATGTGCCTTTTATAAATATTGCTCCGGTAGTAGCAGGAACCAATGGTATTTCTCCGATTTTCCTAACCACTGTAGGCGTAACAGGCGGTATTGGATTGGATCTAAAAAACTGGGTAAAACAAAAGGATGAGGATGGAAATTTAATTGTAGATGAGGAGGGCGAACCAATTTTAAAGCAAACCTATTCCGTAGATACGGGGACAGTGTTTACCATCAATACAAAAACCAAAAAGCTATACAATGGAGAAGAAGAATTGATGGATGTATCTTCAGCATTTACACCGCAGAAGATGGAATTCATGAAAGCGGGTGGTTCGTACGCCATTGTCTTTGGAAAAAAATTACAAACGTTTGCAGCTAAGACGTTGGGCATTGATGTTCCGCCTGTTTTTGCTCCATCCAAAGAGATCTCTCATACGGGGCAAGGATTAACCGCAGTAGAAAAGATCTTTAATAAAAATGCAGTGGGAACTTCTAGAGCTGTTTTACATGCCGGTTCGTATGTTCGGGTGGAAGTGAACATTGTAGGTTCGCAGGATACTACTGGATTAATGACGTCGCAAGAGTTGGAAATGATGGCTGCAACGGTTATCTCTCCTATTGTTGACGGTGGATATCAGTCAGGGTGCCATACCGCTTCGGTCTGGGATTTGAAATCTCAGGAAAATATACCCAGGCTTATGAAATTCATGAATGATTTTGGATTGATCACCGCGCGTCATCCAGAACATAAGTATCACCCATTGACGGATGTAATTCATAAAGTGCTCAATGACATTACGATTGACGATTGGGCAATTATAATTGGTGGTGATTCTCATACAAGAATGTCAAAAGGTGTAGCTTTTGGTGCCGATTCGGGTACGGTGGCGCTGGCCTTGGCAACTGGTGAAGCTTCGATGCCGATTCCGGAATCTGTCAAGGTTACATTCAAAGGAGAAATGAAAGACCATATGGATTTTCGGGATGTAGTACACGCTACACAATCACAAATGTTGAAGAAATTCAAAGGGGAAAATGTATTTCAAGGGAGAATTATTGAAGTACATATTGGAACATTGCCTTCGGACCAGGCTTTTACGTTTACGGATTGGACGGCAGAGATGAAGGCCAAAGCATCGATTTGTATTTCTGAAGACGATACATTGATTGAATCTCTTGAAATTGCAAAAGGAAGAATTCAAATCATGATCGATAAGGGGATGGATAATGAGAAGCAGGTGCTTCAAGGTCTTATCGATAAGGCCAACAAAAGGATTGAAGAAATTAGATCTGGAGAAAAGCCACCATTGACTCCTGATGAGAATGCGAAATACTATGCTGAGTTTGTTGTAGATCTGGATATTATCGATGAGCCAATGATAGCGGATCCGGATGTACACAATGAAGATGTATCAAAACGATATACCCATGATACGATTCGAGAGCTTTCGTATTACAATGGTAAAAAACATGTAGATCTTGGATTTGTGGGCTCCTGTATGGTACACAAGGGTGACATTAAAATCGTATCCAAAATGCTGAAAAATTTGGAGGAAGAATATGGTAAAGTTGAATTTAATGCTCCACTTGTGGTAACTGCGCCTACCTATAACATTATTGATGAATTGAAAGAAGAAGGAGATTGGGAGATGTTGCAAAAGTATTCGGGATTTGAATTTGATGATGCCGCTCCAAAGAGCGCCGCTCGTACAGAATATGATAACATCTTGTATCTCGAACGACCAGGTTGTAACCTTTGTATGGGAAATCAGGAAAAAGCAGAAAAGGGAGATACAGTGATGGCGACCTCAACACGTCTATTCCAGGGAAGGGTTGTGAAAGATTCCGACCGCAAGAAAGGAGAGTCACTTTTGGCCTCTACACCAGTTGTGGTGCTTTCGGCCATACTAGGTAGAACACCAACACTGGAAGAGTACAAGATTGCTGTAAAAGGAATCAAGCTTACTCAATTTGCTCCACCGCTTAAGAAGATGACATCTGCACCTGGTAGTGGACATAAGATTTCTTACTAAATACCAATCTTCCACAAGATGGGAATAAAAGCAAAAGATAAAATTCAGTTTGGTTGTTTAAAGTCCCTATTAGAAGACTACATGACGACCAGCATATATATAAACGGTGTAGATCTCAAAGAAAAGATCGAAAAAATAGAGGTGAGGCAATGTGCAAAAAGAGGTTTTAAAGTTTGCAACGGTTGCTATGAAGGGATTTCTTTTTTCATTGCATTTCATTATCAGAATCATTTCCTGTGCCGGACATTGAAGGATTATATATATGATGGGCAGCATTTTGCATTGTATGATTATAAGTTTTCGGGAATTCCAGGAGACCATAGTCTGACGTGTAAAATTTCTTTAGTAGGAGATGAAATCATTTGGCACGATTTCAAGAACTTTTCCAAGATCATTCCATTTGAATTGGATTATGAAGGCTTGGAATTTCGTTTTTGTATTGATCAATATCGTGAAGCTATAGATGAGATACGGTCTAATAAAGAGGAGAACATGTTTGCTTAACGCAATGTGTTCTGTCGATATATTTGGGTGAAACGTGACGTTAAGAAGTGTTGGGCATGATTTTGTGCTTCAAACTTGGTAGATAAATCTGGAGCTAAGGCTTGTTTAACAATTAAGAACAAAACATATTTTACATCCTTTGTAGGACTAAGTCTTGAAAAATCAGCGGAAGGTAAAGCTAGAG
>JBCCVV010000407.1:0-4070 GCA_039194925.1 Bacteroidota bacterium | reverse complement strand
AATCTTGATAATTCGAATCAAAACTACACACTTATACGATAATTGGCTACGATGATATAAATACACAACACCATAATAGTCAAATCAAATCAAAAGGAACTACTTTAAATAGATCTAATTGGTTTATTCACTGTATAAATGTCAGGAATTATAAAAATTTTAAAAGTAATGGCGTTTCTTCTTATAGTAATATTTTTACAAAGTTGTACAGAAGATAATACAAATCAACTGGAGGAATCATCAAAGAATGAATGCCACTTATTTGAAAACAATTCTTTAATAGCAGTAGATATCGAAAATAAGGTAACCATGGTATCACTTGGTCCGTCTGGTGGTACTCCTCCATATGAAGCACTGTGGTCAAATGGAGAGACCAATCTTACAGTGGGGTTTATTAATCCGGGAGCCTATTCATTTACAATAACAGATTCAGAGGATTGTACATTGATAGATCAGATTGAAGTGGCTCCCATTACTGATTGTGATGACTTGGATTTGCAATTGGTGGAAGAGCACTCCGGTATTCTTACTGTTCAAGCTACCGGAGGCACTCCACCTTATAGCTATAGTTGGTCTAAAGGTAGCGAAGAGGCAACAATAGAAGTTTCAATGTCTGGTGTATATACTGTTTTCGTAGGAGATAGTGCTAGTTGCTCATAAAATGGTGACTTTCTCACCTGAAAGACAAAAAGAAACATTGGAAGTAGTGGACTTTAAAAGTCAATTTCTACCGACAAAGATTATGATCAAGTCCCGTCCGATTGTAGGATATTTACTCAATAATTTTAGACGGTACATTGCAGGAGAAGAAAGGCTTTATCCGAAAGAACGTAGTCAGATTGGATTGAGAATAATAAGTAGAATGAAACTTGACACCATCTATGGCGTGGATGTCTATCTTCTCCATCTAGAGTGGAATGATGAGCTTGAACAAAGAGAAAAGGATTCATACTACTTTGTTCACATCGTTGATCGTCACTACTTTGAAGGTGAAGATGATATAAATCAGCGATATCAGGATCTATATAAGAATAAAGACAGTATGGTTATGGAAAAATCCGGTACGGAAAACCGGAGATTTATCAACCCCAGAGAATACATGCAATAACTGATGGGTTCTTTTATAGAGTGCGGACAATTCGTGTCGAATAGATATGAGGGCCCGGATGCCTTGAGTATATTTTAGCTCAATAGAAACTTGAGGATACACAAAAATATTCAAGACGTTGGAATTAATTCTGATGACCGGGTTCTCATTCTGTTTTGTGTGGGGTATTTACCCATATTGAAATGGTTGTTTGAGTCATCACCAAGATATCAGGTGCTTGCTTTTTCGGAGCTAAGTTTATCAAAATATAAATAACTGAATTATCAAATAAGTGAAACCCTATTCTCAATGAGAACATTATTTTTTACAATTATTTTGGCTCTATTTTTATCGAAGGTAGCGATCGCTCAGCAATGGGCAGATTGTGATACAGTGCGCACTTATCTCATCGAATTTAATGGCATCCCAGTTGACACTCCCGAACATCGATTCAACGATGCGCTTGCCTCAGTTGCTTTACAAACAGGCATCCCTATTAAGAACTTGGGTGTGACCAGTTATTTATATTCTGATTACAGCGAATATTTTCCTGCACTAGTGATGGATGAAGTATTTCCAATTTTGTTGGGGAATGATTTCGAATATCCTCCTGAAATACAAGATGAACTCAGGCGTATTGAGGACGATGTGAAGCCTGATTTGATTTTTGTAGAGGTACCTCGGATTGCCTTCGGAGCGACTTCATCTACACCTTCGCAAATACCGGTGCGAAGAGCAATATTTTCGGCGGATTATACCGAGGATAGTTATGCTTATCTCGCTGGCCATCAATTAATGCATCTTATGGGGGTATTTACACACAGGAATGATGAGCCTAACCTGATGTATTGGGGCGAAGACTCTACACAATTTTCATTAGCTATACATCCAGATGACATTGCTACCGTACAAGATGTATTCAGAGAAAGTGTTTTTTTCAATAATCCAAATCGTTCTTGTGATGTAAACGCCGTTGTTGAGATAGAAGCTGGTATAATGTATTACCATAATAAGACGATCAAAGGATTAAGATCAAATATTGGTTCAAAATATTGCATTTGTAACATTACAGGACAAATTCTGGATTGTGGGCTATTACAAGAGGATCATTTAAATGTTTCCGGAATTAAATCAGGTTTGTATATACTAATCATCGGAAATAAAGTATTGAAGTTTTATCATGAGGACCATTATTAGGTGCTGGATTAATTTTGGGACTATTTTAAACGCTCCGTCATACTCAATGAAGTATAATTATCGTATGATTACGGTAGACATCGATCATTTTTGGGAGGCATATGATCAACTATCCCGTGCGATGTAAGTAAATGAATTGCCTTTATAAATTTCAAATAAACATAAAATCAGCAATTTTATAAATACAATCCATTGCTCTAATATTAATCAAAGGGCATAAGAATAATTAATATTCCTGTAACGTAAGCTAAAAGCTTAAAAAGCTTACATTTGTAATGAATGTTTACCGTTATTTACCCTATTGGTTTACCATTTCAGGTAAAATATAAATAGAAAATTGATCTTAAAACCTTGTAGAGTTCAAATCATTCTTTATAATTGGGCTCCGAAAGAGGAAAAGGGGAATTAGCTCAGTTGGCTAGAGCGTTTGACTGGCAGTCAAGAGGCCACCGGTTCGAATCCGGTATTCTCCACTAGAGGATAAACAAAAGCTCCGTGAGGAGCTTTTTTATTTCAAGAATTTCAATTCAAGCTTGCTTGAAATTGGAAGGATTGAAATGAAAAGTAGCCGTTAGGCTTAGTTTATTTTGACCTTGGGAGAGATACGGGTCATCAAAGATAATCCGGTATTCTCCACAATAAACACAGGCTCCCTGAGGAGTCTTTTTCTTTGGGTAAAACTTTAATCAAGTTTTCTTGAAATAAGATTTTTCCATAAGAATATAAGGATGTTTCTCTTTATCTTAGGTTCATTCTTATTGATTTTGAGTAAATTTTTAGAACCGAAGGGTATAAAATTAGCTGTTAGAATATCTGAGAAAGGAGCAAACATGGAACAATTACCTACTTGGTATACATTTTTGATTATTTCTAACTTGAAAAGTAAATCAAACACATAATTCTTTCCTTTCCCAAAAATTTGAAGATGTCCTTCTTTTCAATTACGAGTCTTATACAAGTATCATATTTACCTTATGATTTGAAGAATTACCGCTTTCACTACATGTATGGCAAATATGATGCTACCTATTAGAAGAAATAATCTCCAAATGACCTTGAGGTTTAGTTTAATTTGTGATGCTAAAGGGAAATTGATATTTATTCTGTTGAGAATATATTTGAAATAACTTGCATATAAAAAGGCATATAAATTTGTGGATGTGGTTTTCTTAAAAAAAACATATAGGAAATAATAATAACCAGTTGGTGTTATGAGGTAGGGCGTCCAATCTTTTTTAAATGCAACAAACCCAATTTTGGCTTTTTCAAGATTTTCTATGGTCGGAAGTTTTTTAGGGAGAATATGACATATTTTTTCATTTAAAGAGCGGTTTATTTCTTGATATTCAGAAGCTCTTTTATAGGGCGGTATGAAGATGATCAGTTTACTTGGATTGTTTAGCATAACACACTGCTTTATTTCCCATACAAGACCATCTGAACAATCATGTATTGCAAATACTAACTTCACTCTTGAAATTGCATTTCTCAGAATTTCATACCAATTATCATAAGAGTTGATATAAATTTTGCCTACACCTCTTGATTGAAATAGTTCTCCAGGTTTACCAAAAGCAAATAAAAGACCTATGCTCTCAAGATATTGATAGGTATACTTTAGCCATTGTTCTATTGATTTTTGCGAATCAATTTCAAAGTTTCTCAATACGATTGCCGAATTTTTCGGAATACTTTTATAATCTTTAATCTCATTGAATTTCTTTGAAAAAAGTGCAAATCCAACATCTTTTATTTTGAACAAATCAGCATATCTTGGGAAGTACTT
>JBCCVV010000406.1:0-4094 GCA_039194925.1 Bacteroidota bacterium | reverse complement strand
CATTTTCAAGATGGACTACCCTATAATCAGAGACGATAAGACTATCAGAATCTGGAGAGCTAAATTGAAAATTTTGAAAATCATCTTTTTCGTTTATGTATACATTAACACCTGTATAATTCGCAAACCAAACATTACTAGAATCATCTTCAAAGAATTGACTTTGACTAATTCTCCCGAGTATATTGTGACTAGAAGGTTTATAAACTTTGGTCTCTTGCCCATTATATAGATTTAGGCCATCGCGTGAGCCTATAAAAACTAGACCATTGGAATGCTGATTAATATAGAAGTTAGAATTCTGAGAAAGTTTAATATTATCACCTTGAAGCTTTAAACATAAAAGCATACAAGTTAAGTAGTTACCTATTAGTAAAATCTGACAAAGTGATATTTTTAAATTCATCTGAAACAATGGAAAGTGCAAACACCCCAGCTAAATGAGCTTTTAATATACTATAAGAATCTAAATACTCTATAAAAAAACCAAATGAATAATATTCACCATTAAGTGAATTTGATGAATCTGTTTTAGAATAAACTACATCAATTAATTGATTATTTTGATACTTATGTATTCCAAAATGCTGATCTGTACAAGCAAAATCCATCAATAGAATTTTAGAATTCGTAACTTTTAATATACTATCGATATCATCTGCTGTTAACTTAACAGAATTACCGTTCCTGTAAAGTATAAATCCATTTTCGCTGGCGTGCCCAGCTAATATGACTACTGAGTTTTGATGCAAAGAAATAAATGAAGTTAATTTCCTTAGGATTATCTTTTTGTTTTTAATCTTTCTTGTGTTTAATACCAGTCCATAATCATTAAAACTATTTACAACACTTAAAAATTTGGAAGCTCCGATAAACTCACTGTATATAGTTTCTTCCGGGGAGAACAAAAAAACAAATTTATTGAACTTCTCTTTCTTTTTTATTCCCATAGATTCTGAGAAAACAATTTCCCTAAGACTTTTTATATAATCTTTTATGTTTAAATCAGAAGCTAATTTTTGTGATTTATCGAAGGCATCATCTGATGGTATTTTCAAATCTTTTAGGTAATAACAAAAACCAAGAAAAAAATAAATGATATAATCTTTAGGTTTAGCAGCAGTAAGTGCCTTGATATACTCGTTTAGTTTCTTTTCATTAAAAACTACGAATTTATCTTTGACATAGATTTCGTTTAAAATATTTTTTAGAATCTTTTTATATTGATCCATTGGTAAAAGTTGCTCAACAAAAGGACCTTCTATCCTAGCATCATTCTTCTTTTGAATATAAGTTGTTCGTGATGGTGAAAAAATTAGTTCGAGTCTCTTATTACTTCGATCTAGTTTAACGAAATTATTTAAAATATAATGACCGAAACCTTCTCCTTCCCAATACCCTTCTATTAAAAAATAGCTGTACTCTTTTCCCGAAAATTGGATATCATCGATGTCTAGATACTTTACTAGTTTAGGTCTTTCAGAAGAAAGTCCCAACAGTTCGTTGGAACCTTCTTTCCCTTCGCTCAAACTTTTCTTATCGTCTAAATCATCAACTTTCCATTGATTAATACTTATAGAGAAAGAAACAGTATCCATGCTATTTAATTTTTTCTAATGCTTCCTGAATCAAAATTGCTCCTTTTTCGTTGGCCTTTTTTATATCTGCCCCATCATCACCATCTAAAGGAGGCTCTGGCACCAAAACTCCTTTGCTCGTCGCTGAAGTAATGAATATACCCTTTATTAATTCTCCCTCACATGCCATATCATTTGGATGAGCCTTAGTAAGAATTGCATCGGCAAAAAGTCCTGTTATCTCTACATTATTGAAAATTGTCCTCCCTGGCCTTACATTTGCGAAATGATCGAATCTTTTGATGGATTGAACATGCCAATATTCTCTTGGTTCGTTGTTTCTACAAGACATAATTTTGATTTTTTAGTTATAAAATATTTTAGTTGTGCTATACGCTAGCTTTGCTGATTTTTTTGATAAGTGTTATGAATTCCGAAAACCAACAATCCAAAGTTGATGTTTCTTTATCCCTTCTTCATATAACTTTAGTTATACCGAATTAAGAAAAAGGTATTACGGAATTCCATTTCGCTATTTCGTTTTTTAAAATCATTCTGGACGCTTACAAATCTTATCCCCCATTCGTTCTCCATTAAACTATCTACTATGCACACCTTCATGCTCAACCCCCTACCCCTGATCATTGTCCTATTCTCATTCACCGCTTCTGCACACTCGCAAACCTCATCAAACACCCATCACCACGACTTCGACTTCTGGATCGGCTCCTGGACCGTCTACAAATACGGCACCGATACCATCGTTGGGCTCTCCGAAATCAAACCCATCCTCAATCACCGCGCCATCGAAGAAAATTATCAGGGATGGCAAAATCCTTTTCGGGGCACTAGCAATAACATCTACAATGCCCAAAAAAATCAATGGGAACAACATTGGGTCGATAATTCCGGATTAGCATTATTCATTACCGGAGGATTAGAAGCCGATAAAATGGTGCTTTCGAATTGCAACGGAGACAATTGCATTAAGATAATTTGGTCACCCCTTGCCCAAAAAACGGTACGACAGGAATGGTTGGTGAGTCAGGATGGAGGTGCCAACTGGAAGAAGGTCTTTGACGGGCACTATATGCCAAGAGAAAAGGATTTAAACGTAGTACCCGTTTTAACTCACCTCACAGCCTATCCAAATATTAGAGATTTCACAATTTCTTCGGATGGCAAAGAGGCATACCTCACCGTCCAAAATCCAACCGAAGAGATACGAACCATCTGTAGAATTCAAAAATCAAACGGAGTTTGGTCAAAACCTTATCCAACACCTTTTTCAGGAAAACACAAAGATTTGGAACCTTATCTATCGCCGGATAATCTAAAACTGTTTTTTGTATCCAATCGACCTAATGCTTTTGACAAAGAAAACTATGACATTTATTATGTAGAGCGAGACCATGTGGACTCTACCTGGTCAGAACCAATCAATTTGGGAGCACCGATCAATACCGAAGGGAATGAATTTTATCCTGCCATTGCAGCATCTGGCAATCTTTATTTCACCAGCGTTAAAGCTAAAGATAACGGACGCGATGACATATATTTCAGTGCGTGGAATGGCAACCAATATTCAGAGCCTGTTTCAATGGACACCACAATCAATACCACGGGTTATGAATTCAATAGCTTCATCTCTCCTGATGAATCCTACATTATATTTTCAGGTTACAATCGGGCAGACGGACTCGGTAGCGGAGATATGTACATTAGTTATAAAAACGAAAGCGAACAATGGACTCAAGCCCAAAATCTCAGCAGTACAATCAATTCCAAATACATGGATTATTGCCCTTATGTAGATAACAATGGCACGCTTTATTTCACAAGTCGAAGAAATAGTGCATCCGATATGGTAATCCAAAACAACTTTCACCTGGAACAAGAGACGATGAAGTATCAAAACGGTCAAAGTCGAATTTACAAGGTAAAACTATCGTCCCTTTAAAATATGAAGTAATTGATCATTCGATACGTTGACTTTTCAGGGCGAACTGTGCATCCGTCCAATGTACTTAGACAAAAAAATCGATACTGATACTATAATTAAAAGTCATGACCTTTTTGACTTTTCGCACGTAGCACAATTCGTGGTATTCGTTGTAGATAACGTAAAATGTCACATGGTAGATAGCCATAAATGAACTTAAAAAAGAGGAAGAAATTTTATATTCTTCCTCTTCGAATTCAATAATTACCTTAAGGAATAATTATGAAGACTTTGCCTTAAGTGGTCATGCAGTTTTAAAATCATACTTTTATTTCAAAGCATCACTTCAATGGTGTTTTTCGGTCTACAAACGTTGAATTATGAATTATTCAAAGGTAGATCCATATGCGTAATGTATTAATCTCTAACTCCTATATAGATAGAATCGTAACACGCGGCAATGCAACTTATAAAATTTCTCAATATTACAAAAGCGCAGAGAAAGCATTCTTTTTATACAAGGCAATATTTTGAGAATAGTCCCTTACCAATCGTGTAAAAATCATTGTGTGTAT
>JBCCVV010000405.1:0-4114 GCA_039194925.1 Bacteroidota bacterium | reverse complement strand
TTACATTACTTCAGCTTTTTCTTTAGTCTCCAAAGCTATGGCTTTGTCGAAAGATTGAGCTACGAACTTCCAAAAGAGCTTTGTTCTATATTCCAAGCCTGTCCGCTGTACAAGACTTTGGAAGGCGTGACACTTACAAATCATTTTAACATACCTTTTTAAACGGCTTTAAGGTTAAAAATCAGATGCCAGCCAAAAGCAAAACCAATATTGCTTTCCAACGCACCTTCAATTTAAACGAGCCACTTTGCTGAATAGTCAATCAAAAGATTCGGAAAGGATTAAATACGAACCTTCCTGTACGGATGGGAAATAATTACCAGGCATATGGGTTGAATTGCTCGTTAAAATTATAAGATGTACAAATATTTCGAGTACCTTGAGGGAGTCGGCACATGATTAAAATCGATTAATCTAAGCTATTCATTAACAAACCATAATCACTACATGAGAAGTAAATCCATCGCCTTTTTATTGTTCTTTTTACCAATTCTATTAATTGGTCAAACCGATGAATTGGAAAAGCAGTATCTATACGAATATATAAAGGAAAAGAACTTAACACCAGTTGGTAAAAAAAGGATAACTGAGAATTGGTACGAGACGTTAGAAGAGTTAGGCGGATATCCACATGTGCCGTATAATCCTGGTAATGAGGAAATTGAATACGAAAGGGTCATTGGTTTTTCTGGAATTGAAAAGACTTATATTTTTAAAAAAGTCAAAGAATGGATTGCTATTAATTATGGTAATTTGAAAGAGGTCGTTCACTATGAAGATTATGAGAGTGGAAAAATTATCGCTCAAGCCAATATAGTTATTAATGATGAAGTAGTGTTGAGTTCATTTATGGGGAATCCCAAAAACTGTGTAGAAACTATCACATGCTATCACACGGTTGTTTTCTCAATTATAGAAGAAAAAATGAAAATGCAGGCGATGAATATTACGTTTTATGCCGAAACCGAAAGTCGAATTCGAGATGGGGTATTTATACCAAAAGAAACATTACACTATACGTTAAATCAAGTCTACCCTATAGCCAATAAAGACAAATCTACATGGAAAAGCAGATTGGCAACTCTGCAACGAATTGGATTGGAAGTGGATGAAATGGAAGAGGAATTGAGTAAATACATATTGTCAAGCAAAGATGAGGGCTTTTAGTGTTTTTAACATTTTACCTTCGAACAATCTGAGTAATTCCAATGAACACGTTGATAATATCATGTTAAGGATTTAGTTCAAAAGTAAAAATACAAATGGTGCTTTGGCTGATCCGTTTAACTTCAAAAGGTGTGTATGGCAAAATGCACAAATACGAGAAAAGTTCAGGAGACACTTTCTCTCGTTTATAGCTCTAACGATTCTATGGTATCTGACCAATTGCACTTCTGTCTCCTAGTACATTTTACGCACCTTCAAAAGTTATACATAATCAAGGATATCTCTATTCTCAAGTATCTCCTTCTTCGCACCATACATTCCTACATTGAACATAGCCCCCGCCAATTCCGTCGATTTGATACTCGCATTCTTTCCCATCAGCTTTATCAAAGGATACATAGCGCGACTGATGCTGTACATCAAATTTGGCTCTTTCCGAGGTGTTACTGGATAAATGTAGGCAGGTCTAAACGTATAAAAATTTAATCCCATACTCGAAATTCTATTCTCGGCAATTCCTTTATACTTGGCAAAAGATGTTCTACTCTTTTCTGTTCGATCCGCACCAGCACCACTTAAAAGGCAAAAATTCGCAGCAGGACTATTGGTTTTTAACGTTTCGGCAAAAGCTACCGCATAGTCAACAGTGATTTTACGGAAAACATCATCTGGCACCTGTCCCGTATAGGCTCCAATGCAAAAGAATGCTGCATCTATATTTTTAAACATTCCGTAATGCTCGGTGTAATCTGTAAAATTTGTAATCAAGACATTGTTCAGCTTTGGATGCTGAGTGTCTGATTCTTTGCGTATCAAACTGGAGACTTGAGCAACTTCTTCTGAGTCCAAACACTGTTGCAAAATCAATCTTCCTATCATTCCAGTGGCTCCGGCTATTATTATATTTTTCATTTTTTCTATACGTTAACTATCCATTCGTGTAAAAGCGTAAACCTCATTTTAGAACACTTCTTTAATCAAATCAATTTAACATCGGTTGTGATCTCCAATAAAGCAGGTCCGTCATGATTCAAAACATCTTTCATTCCTCTTTCCAAATCTTCCTCTTTAGATACTTTGATGCCCAAACCACCACATGAAGTAGCGTATTGCGCAAAATCTGGATTGACCAAAGAAGTAGCCCAAACATCAAATTCTCCTGCACGCTGCTCTTTAGAGATCTTTCCTAATTCATTGTTGTTGATGACAATCAATTTAATGGGCATGGCATACTTCACAGCTGTAGTGAATTCGGCGAGGTATTGACAAAGCCCTCCGTCACCGGCAACTGCTATTACAGGTCTGCTATCTTTCACAGCGGACCACGCTCCTATAGCTGCAGGCAAGGCAAAACCGATCGACCCCAAATACCCCGACATCAAAAAAGAATGCCGATTGGATTCAAAATATCTTCCGAAAGAATATGCATTATTACCAACATCCACGCACATCACCGCATTGTCGGGTGCCAGGCGTGTAAGCGCATCAAAAACAGCAATGGAACTAACACCTTTGTCGCTTTTCTCCTGAAGTCTTTTCTGTTTTTCTTTTCTCCAAATATCCCATCGTTCGACAATTTCCGCACTGCGGTCTTTTTTATTGGTGAGGTCAATATCTGCGTTTTGTAGCATTTGCACGGTTACAGATATTTCTCCCCAAACCGGTGCTTCAATTTGATGAAACTTCGCCAGCGCCAAGGGATCAAAATCAATTTGTATTGTAGGTATTTTAGGAGTAAGTCCTGTATGTTTTGAGAATGAAGCACCGATGACCAACAATACGTCAGATTCATTCATAAACCAGGAAGCGATGGGTGTTCCGCTTCGCCCGATTACCCCACAGCCTAGCGGATGATGATCAGAAATCAACCCTTTTCCTTTAAATGTAGTAAGTACCGGAGCTTTTAATTTTTGAGCAAATTCAATAATAGCCTGCATATGAAATCGCGCTCCGTGTCCCACGACAATAACGGGTCGCTCCGCTTGACTGAGCATCGAAACCGCCTTGTCGAATGACTCTTTTGGAGGAGCAATTTGCATAGGTGTAATGCGATTTTCTGGTGATTTGGCTTTGGCCTTAGGATGGGCATGAACGGTTTGTACTTCATCGGGGAAGGTCAAATGACTCACATCTCGTTTCAGTATAGCGTGTTTTACTGCAAGTGACATTAATTCACCGTGACGGCTATTGGCTTGCACTCGATGATTGAATTCTGCAACACTTGCAAAAGCATTTACCAAATCCAATTCCTGAAAGTTTCCAGTGCCCAGAACTTGAGTTTGAACCTGACCCGTAAGTGCCAGTATAGGCGCTCGATCCACTTTAGCGTCCCATAATCCTGTAAACATATTGGTCGCTCCCGGTCCGGCGATGGCAAAACAAGCGGCGGGTCGTCCGGTTAATTTTCCATAGGCAGAAGCCGCAAAAGAAGCCGCTCCTTCGTGTCGAATACCGTAAAAATTCAATTTTCCTTCTTCTTCACTTCTTCGCATGGCATCCGCTAATCCGAGATTTGAATGCCCCACCATGCCAAAGACGGTATCCACTCCCCAGTTGGTCATGGTTTCTACCATCAAATCTGTGACAGTACGCTCATGTGGTTTTTCATCCGGAACTCCGACGTAAATCCCATCGGTGCGTTCTTCGACTTCAAACGTTTCTACGCCATCATCGTATCCTGGTGCTTTACCAGTACAAGGATGATAATCCCATCCATGCCATGGACATCTCAACAAGCCATTTTGAGGGAAAGATCTCCGCACTTGATAATAAGTGTCCGCATCAAGGTGGCCCGTTGGGTGAAGGAAGTATCGAAAATGGCTTGTTGAGATGTCCATGGCATGGATGGGATTATCATCCTTGTACTGGTAAAGCACCAGGATACGATGATGGCGTAGAAACGTTTGAAGTCGAAGAACGCACCGATGGGATTTACGTCGGAGTTCCG
>JBCCVV010000404.1:0-4145 GCA_039194925.1 Bacteroidota bacterium | reverse complement strand
AAGGAATAAGAAGGAAACAAGGCTTATTTTGAAAAAAGTAGAGTTTAAAAACTTAAAACTTGATGCGGGCATGTTTTTTTCTTTTTGGTATAAACGAATTCGTACAGCAAAAGTGTAACATTAATCGACAAATACCTGTTACTTGTATGTTTTGCATTTAAAGGTTAAAACGAAATTAGCTTTTATTGGTTTTAATCAAAATGGATTTGACATTAATTAAGTAGTAAAAGAATGATTCTTGACGTAAAAGAAGTTTTCAAAATATACAAGAGCGTTAATCGCGATTTGACAGTATTGGACAATATCAATTTTTCAATTCATAAAGGAGAGATTGTTTCTGTAGTCGGGCCCTCTGGTTCAGGAAAGACCACCTTGTTGGGATTATGTGCCGGATTGGATTCACCCACCTCTGGTGAGATTTCACTGGCTGGCGAGTTGATGTCGTCTATGACAGAGAATGAAAAAGCAGAATTGAGAAATCGACGAATTGGATTTATCTTTCAAAACTTTCAATTGTTGCCTACTTTAACGGCGTTGGAAAATGTAATGATCCCGCTTGAATTGCAAGGAAGAGCAAAAGGTGCTGTAGACAAGGCCAAAGCACTATTGAGCAGAGTAGGGTTGGAAGGAAGATTCAATCACTATCCGAGTCAGCTTTCAGGAGGGGAACAGCAACGTGTATCCCTCGCCCGTGCATTCAGCAATGATCCTGAAATTCTTTTTGCAGATGAACCAACCGGAAATCTGGATGCCGAAACAGGCGCAATCGTGGAAAGTCTATTATTCGATTTAAATACTGAAAAAAATACAACGCTAATTATCGTAACGCACGATATGGAATTGGCAAACAAGACACAACGAATAATTCGTCTGAAAGGTGGCAAGATTGTTTCTGATTCGAAAGTAGCTGAAATTCATACTGTATGAATTGGAGTCTGATTAGAAAAACGGCCATTCGAGATAGCCGTAAAGATAGGTCAAAGCTATTCCTATTTATGTCATCCATCATTTT
The DNA here is from genome assembly GCA_039194925.1 of Bacteroidota bacterium. Taxonomy (GTDB): domain Bacteria; phylum Bacteroidota; class Bacteroidia; order Chitinophagales; family Saprospiraceae; genus CAJXUU01. The sequence continues at coordinate 3,133 of JBCCVV010000404.1, read as the reverse complement.
GGGAGTGGCTGCCTTGGTGGCTATCAATTCCTTTAATGATAATCTTATTCGAGATATCAACAATCAATCGAAATCGCTTCTGGGAGCGGATATGTCGGTTGGAGGAAATAAAAAACTCAATGAAGACATGTTGGCCGCGCTGGATTCTTTAAATGCCGAACGGTCCAGTGAGGTCGAATTATTTTCAATGGCCTATTTGCCTTCCGTTGAAGAGAGCCAATTTGTCCGAATAAAGGGGCTGAATGGAGGGTTTCCTTATTATGGTACCTTGATGACAGAGCCGGCATCTGCGGCAGTTTCTTATAAGAATGGCCAAAGCGCTCTGGTGGATGATGGTATGATGCTTCAATATGGATTAGAAGTTGGAGATTCCATAAAGCTTGGAGAGTCAACTTTGCCGATTTCTGGTCGGTTAATGAGTGCCTTTGGAAGTGTAGATGCAGGAGGTTCATTTGCTCCATCCGTCTACGTAGGTTTGCAAAATATTGAAGCTACCCAATTGATTCAGCCTGGTAGCCTGGTGAATTACAAAGAATATGTAAAAATCAATGACGATACGGATTTGGATAAATGGGAAGATGATCGACGAAAGATGTTTCGTGATGAATCGATCCGAGTCACCACTGTAGAAGAACAACGGGAAAATCTGGAAGAAGCATTTTCATCTTTGAATAACTTTCTGAATTTGGTTGCGCTGATTTCGCTCCTTCTTGCTTGTATTGGAGTGGCAAGTAGTGTTTTGATTTACATTAAAACGAAGATTCAGAGTATTGCAATTCTGAGATGTTTGGGAATGAAAGAGGAAGAGGCCTTTATGGTGTATTTTCTACAGATTTTTATTCTTGGATTTATCAGCGTAGTTCTAGGTGTGGTCATCGGTAGTGCGATACAAGTTGTATTGCCAATCGTTCTGCAAGGCTTCTTGCCGATAGAAGTATCCATGAGTCTGTCCTGGCTATCCATTTTGAAGGGATTTGTTATGGGTATTGTCATTACCATGCTGTTTGCTTTAGGGCCATTGCTAGGTGTTCGCAAGATTTCTCCATTAAAGACATTACGAGTCAGCGATGAAGCGCAACCACGCGACCGTTGGACCTGGATCGTTTATGGATTGATCATTTTGGCAGTTTTTGGATTTTTGATGACGCTGATGGAATCCTGGATAGATGCTGGAGTCTTTACCATTGGATTGTTGGCAGCATTTTTTGTTCTGTTTGGAGTGGCGCGTACGGTTACATGGGGCGTGAGAAAATTTTTTCCGAGGAACGCCAATTTTGTGGTCCGTCAGGGTCTTTCCAATCTTTATCGACCCAATAATCAGACGCAAACCCTAATTGTGTCAATAGGTTTAGGGACGGGAATACTTACCTTATTATTTATTTTACAAGGGTTGATTCTTCGTAACGTTGAAGAAATGGGGGCTGGAAACCAACCTAATATGATCCTCTACGGAATAGAATCGGGGCAAAAAGATAAATTGGAAGAGATGACCACCTCTTTCGAAATGCCGGTTATACAACACGTACCTGTAGTAACTATGGCACTTGCGGGGTGGCAAGGCAAGACAAAAAAGGAGTGGATGGCCGATACGACCCGAACAGCGAGTCGATGGGCAATCAATCGAGAGGCTAGAGTAAGTTATCAATCGGAAATGCCACCGGATGATGAATTAATGGTAGGAGAATACACAGGAACCTATGAAGGGGGCGATTCGATCTTTATCTCTTTGGACGAACGTTACAGTGAAGGATTGGATGTAGGAATTGGCGATGAGCTGGTATGGAATGTTCAGGGGGCGATGATTAAGACGTATGTAGGAAGTATTCGTAAGATTAATTTCAGGAAATTGGAATCTAGGTTTTTTATCCTGTTCCCCACAGGAGTCTTGGAAGCAGCACCTCAATTTTTGATTCTGGTGACCAAATCACCGGATAAACAAACTACGGCTAATTTTAGAAATGCGGTCGTAAAAGAAATGCCGAATGTGTCGGTCATTGATCTGGGCAGTATTTTGGTTACGTTGAATGATATTATAACCAAAGTGAGTTACGTGATCAAGTTCATGGCAGCGTTCAGCATTTTGATAGGAATAATAGTTTTGATTAGTTCTTTGTTTTTGAGTAAGTTTCAACGGATACGGGAAAGCGTCTTGTTGCGAACACTCGGAGCCATCGAAAAAAAGATATATCGCATTAATGCCGTTGAATATGCATCTTTGGGGGTATTAAGTGCACTTACGGGAATTACGCTGGCTATTGCCGGTAGTTATTTGCTGGCGAAGTTTGTATTCGAGTTGGATTTTATCCTCAATTGGACTCCTATCATAGGTATTTTCTTTTTTATTACCCTACTTACCATCCTCATTGGATTATGGAATAGTAAAGATGTGGTACGTAAATCCCCGTTGCAGATTTTAAGAGATGTGTGACATTAATTTTAAGAGGGCGTACTATCAGCGATAAAAGAGGTTGGCTTCACGGGAAAGGTCAGTGAATCTTTAAAATTACTAACCTTCTTACGCACATCGCTTTCCTTTTTCATGATGCGTGTGATTGACATGATTAATTTTTTGAATTCTTGTTTTTGTTTGGTTAGATCATTTTCTAGGTCCCGTCTTTTGAGTAGATGAATATTCTTGCAATTTGGATGGTCAAAGATCTCTTGTAGAAGTGTTTTGTCTGTGAGTCCTAGTGAATGTCCAATGACAAAGACATCGAAATCTTTCTTTTGGTTGATATCACTAATGAATTGAGCATATTTGTTATCCATCATGTAATTCACCGTTTTGAAGTTTTCAAGGATATAGTCCTCTTCCAGTTCTTTTAATCTTTGATATTCTTTATCCAAATCATTGCCATAACCAAAAATTTCATTTTCCTCCGTCAAGCTTCCATGGATATTGATCTTACTCAATACAGGACTTGTAAATGAAATGTGATCAATATATTGATTAATAGTATTTGTATAGTTAAAATCAATGATTGTGACTTTATGGTATCGAAAAATTATTTGGGAAATAAAATTATTAATTTCTTGTTTCCATTCAAACTCAATCGATCTTAGATATGCTCGTAATTTGGTTTTTAGAAAAGTGATTTTAGAATTCAATTCAACTATGTTTTCTTTTCTATTT
>JBCCVV010000403.1:0-4171 GCA_039194925.1 Bacteroidota bacterium | reverse complement strand
TTTTCTTATATGATTTTAATAACAGTAAAAAGCTTGAGTTTTTATTGTCACCTAATGAATTGAATATTAGTAATCCAATATTTACAACATTTCATATTACGAAGGATTCTACACTTTGGTATTGCATAAACGGTTTTGGATGTGATTTTAAAAGTTTAGAGGTTTCATCATTTAAAAAAAATGTGACAATAAATTTTAGTGAAAGTAGGATATCTAGAATTTTAGCTTTAGGAGAGAAATTAATATGCGTATTTTTTCGGTCGAATGGTTATGTTATTTTAAATCATAAGTTCAAAGTGATAGATAGTTTTTTGCCTGCAACTATAAATAGTGCTAAAAGTAATATTGATGCAGCAATTACATTAACCAATGGCAATATTTTGTATACCATAAATAATAATCTTTATGAGTTATCCGCAAAAACATTTAAAAGTAATTTGATTAACAAATCAAAGCCAATTCCATTTAATGAAGTCAAGGAAATTGTTCAGATTTACAATAAGATGATTCTTTTGTCGTCTAATGGTGACTTATACTTTCTGAATGTTCACTCTGATGATTTTAGTTTGGAACCGCTTGATAATAAAAGTATCGGGAATCAAAAAATATCAGGAATCAAGGTTTTAAATGAAAATGAGATTTTTATTTCATACAATGATATAATAATAAAGAGGTTTGTGCTGAAAAAGTCATTGGAACTGGTGCAAATGAACGAATACTTAATCAATGGAGATATTACGAGTGTTCATATGCTGGAGAATAACAAAACAATTTTAGTATCCACTAGAACAGGGATTTTTGAATGTCAGAATTTTAGCAACAACTTTATCCAAATAATGGATGATGATTTTATTTTAGATCAGACTATTTATGCTATTGTCAAAGATAAGAATGGTACTTTTTGGTTGTCTAGTAACTCTGGATTAATTCATTATGATATTAAATCAAATAAGGCGATTTTATTCGATGAAAAAAATGGTTTGAAATCAAAAGAATTTAACAAATCTTCGTGGTTCAAGAAAGGAAATATAATTCATTTTGGAAGTCAAGGTGGATTGATTACAATTTCACCTAATGAAATAAAAGCTTCCAAAAAACAATGTTATGTTTTTTTATCAGCTTTTAGGGTTAATGGTTCCCCATACAATAATTTAAATCCAAACTCGATCAAAAGTATTGTATTGGAGCATTTTCAGAATCAGATTTCTTTTCAATTTCACACAATGGATTATTCTCCTGGAACGACCAAGGTGAAGTATAAGCTTGAAGGACTTAACACATCTTGGATACTTGGTAATAAAGGTGAAGGTCAAGTATCTTTTCCCAAACTAAACCCCGGCCACTACACCTTCTCCATTCTAGGCGCCAATGCCGACGGCGTCTGGAACCCCGAACCCCGAAACATCGACATTACCATCTTGCCGCCTTGGTACGCAACCTGGTGGGCACGCAGCCTTGGGGTACTGCTAATCAGTGGAATCGTCTACCTCACCTTCCGCACATACTACAAACGCCAATTACGGGAAAAAGACCTTGAACTTCGTGAGAAAAATCTCATCATTTCCAAACAACAAGCATTGGCAGAGGAGCGAACACGTATCGCCGCAGAAATGCATGATGACCTTGGTGGAGGATTGACGACCATCCGCTTTCTATCGCAAAAGGTTTTGGACAAAAGTAAGGACCAATCCATCAAGGCCAACATTTCCAAAATTGTGAACCAATCGGAAATTTTGGTCAACAATATGAGTGAGATCATATGGGCAATGAATGCCGGATTCGATACCGTACAAAGCCTTATTTCATACACCCGTAGATATGCCAATCGATACTTGGAAAATTACGGCGTTGAATTGAAATTCGAGGTGGAAGGAAGTACCAGAAATGTAAAACTCACAGGTGTAAAAAGAAGGAATATTTTTCTCACGATAAAAGAAGCTCTGCACAATACAGTGAAACACGCGAATGCAAATGTGGTAACCATACATTTCGACGTAAGAGAGGCCCTGGGAATTAAATTCAAGGATGATGGGATCGGTTTGCAACGTGAAAATGAATTGGGAAATGGATTAAGGAATATGAAAAATCGCATTCAGAGTATTGAAGGATCGATAGAATTTGAGAATAATCAGGGCTTCGAAATTATTTTGGTCATCCCGTTGTGAACTATGAGGTAGTTAACTTTGGTTATAGAGATAGTTGTAAAAAGACGAGCATCTTTGAAGCAATGACAGGCACCCCTTTTGTTTTATATCACATCTCTAAATTCAAAGAAAAATTGAAGGTAAGCGAAACGAACATCAAAATTGCGATCATTGAAGACCAAAAGGATGTGGCAGATTCTCTGAAAGACTTATTTAATACGGAAGATGATATGAGCTGTTCCCAGGTATATTACAACTCTGAAGATGCCGTTACGTTTCTTCCCAAAGCCCCTCCCCATATTGTCATTGCAGATATTGGTCTGCCCGGGATGAGCGGTGTAGAAGCCATCATTCATTTGAGAGAAATTATGCCCGAGACTCAATTTTGTATGTTCACGGTTTTCGAAGACGATGAAAAGATTTTTAAAAGCCTCAAAGCAGGTGCCAAAGGGTATATCCTGAAAAATGACCCCAGTGAAAAAGTAATTGCCGGTGCCCGGGAACTGTATCATGGTGGTGCCCCCATGAGCCCTGAGATCGCTCGTAAGGTAATCGATTCGTTTTCCATCAAAAAAAAATCCTCATTGCCTCTTACGACACGGGAATTTGAATTGCTTGAGCTTTTATCCCAGGGCCTGTTGTACAAAGAAATTGGAGTATCACTCGGAATTACCACGGGTACAGTAAAACAACACATCCATAAAATTTACGATAAACTTCAGGTCAATAATCGGACGGAGGCTATCAACCTTTATTTGAATCGATAGGTAGATCGGGCGTTCAATTATTAAATCTACTTTAGGGCATTCGATATGTTGCCGTACATGCAGTTTCCACAATAGAATTCAACAATTTCTCTATCTTTAAAGCATCAGTTTCCAACTCAGCTACAAATGAAATTCCTACGCTACCTCTTATATTTTATCCTTGCCATCATTCTATTTATTGCCTTATTAATCCTATGGCCCAAGGGAAGCATTGAAACCCAATTAAAAAACAACAACATTCCTGCTATGGGTTATGCCGTAATTGAAGAGGGGACTGTGAAAGACTTGAAGGTGATCGGTGAGTTGGAAAAAGGTATTCCTGCTCCTGATAATTCCATTTTTAATGTGGCTTCTGTGACCAAGCCTGTTTTTTGTTTGGTTGTCCAAAAATTGATTGATGCGGGAGAATTAGGGCTGGATGAACCACTACATCCTTATTGGGTGGACCCTGATATAAAGGACGATCCAAGGCACAAACTACTCACACCAAGGATTTTGATGAGTCATCAGTCTGGGTTTTTGAATTGGAGGTGGCATCATGAGGATGGGAAGTTGGCCTTTACTTTTGATCCGGGGACGCAGTATTCATATTCTGGAGAAGGAATGGAGTATCTCAAGCACGCCATTCAAAACAAAACAGGCATCAATCTAAAAGAGCTTGCCGATTCTCTTGTTTTTGATCCACTTGGAATGAAGGACACACGATTGATTTGGGATGATGAAATGGATGAAAGCAGATTTGCCAAATGGCACGATAAGGAAGGCAACCTGTATGAAATCAATAAAAGGAAAAACGCTTTGGCCGCCGATGATATGATGACCACGCTTTCCGACTTGAGTCAGTTTGCGATTTATATGATGAATGGAGCCGGATTATCGGATGCTACATTCAAAGAAATATCTACTCCTCAGGTCTGGCAAAACGAACGTTTGGCGTTTGGTTTAGGGTGGGAGTTAGCGCCGAAAATGTCAAATGACGAATATGCATTGGTACATGGTGGTTCGGATCAGGGAGTCCGTGCACGCATTGTAGTTATGCCCAAATCAAAACGAGGCTTTATTGCTTTTACCAATAGTGATAATGGTCAAAAAATCTTGGATAGGGTTATGGTGCGTCATTTTGAGCCTGGATCGGATGTCCTCAAAAACATTTACATTCCTTATGTATGGAGAATAATTCATTTGCCTCTTGATATTCTTTAATTATGGATAACTCCAGATTAGTTTAATAGCAATAAAAAGTTACCCTGTTTAAGTCTG
>JBCCVV010000402.1:0-4182 GCA_039194925.1 Bacteroidota bacterium | reverse complement strand
CAAGGTCGGGGTCGCGGGTTCGAATCCCGTCTTTCGCTCCATAAAATAAAGCCAGGCTAATTATTAGTTTGGCTTTATTTTTCTACAATTATACTTTTCTGCCCGGGTGGTGGAATTGGTAGACACGTCACGCCTTAGCGTGATGGCTTCGCTTCATAATGTTTGACGAAGTAATCAGAAAAAATAAATTATACTTTTCTGCCCGGGTGGTGGAATTGGTAGACACGCAGGACTTAAAATCCTGTGGCTTCGCGGCCGTGCGGGTTCGATTCCCGCTCCGGGTACTAGAAAAGTATTTCTCTCCAAATTCTATTTTTCAAACTTCTCATTTGTTTATTCTGGAGTTAATTCTATGATTGAATGCTTCTCAATTAGATTGTAAATTTAATGCACCATAGAAATCTATTTTTGCGCTTATATTTACTCCAATGTCAAATCCAAAGAGAAGTTCATTTGCTACGTCCATCCTTCAATGGCATCAGGCAATAGATCGTAGATTGCCCTGGAAAGAGTCTAAGGACCCTTACAAAATTTGGCTTTCTGAAATCATAATGCAGCAAACCAGAGTCGCTCAGGGCACTCCGTATTATCTAAAATTTATTGATGCCTACCCCACAATCATAGATCTCGCTAATGCACCCGAGGATGAAGTCATGAAGCTCTGGCAGGGACTCGGGTATTACAGTCGAGCAAGAAATCTGCACTATACCGCAAAATTTGTTCGGGACAAGTATCTGGGAACTTTTCCAACAGAATATAAAGAGATTCTGGATTTAAAAGGAGTAGGAAAATATACAGCAGCGGCAATTGCGAGCTTTGCTTATGGATTGGAATATCCCGTGGTGGACGGAAACGTAATACGTGTCATCTCGAGATATTTTGGCATCACGGCGGCAGTCGACAGTGCACCTGTAATAAAAAAAATAAATGCACTAGCCGTAAAATTGATCCAAGGAAGTGATCCTGCGGATTACAATCAAGCGATTATGGACTTTGGAGCGCTTCAATGCAGTCCGAAATCCCCGAATTGTGAGGAATGTCCATTGAATCAAGAGTGTGTGGCGTACGAGACCAATCAAGTAGATCAGATTCCTTTTAAGTCCAAAAAAGTCAAGAAAAGAGAAAGGTTTCTACATTACCTATACATCTCAGATGCAAAAGATAGACTGGTTTTGAATTTTAGAGATAAAAAGGATATCTGGCAATCACTGTACGACTTCCCTTGCATGGAAAATGCTTCTTCAACGACGTTAGATGAAAAAGAAATTAAGTTGTTCCTAAATAAAAAATTAGGATTGAAAAATCTGGAAATAACACCACCCACCAAGACCTACAAACACATCCTTTCTCATCAAACCATTTACGGCCAATTCCACCAAATTTCAGTAGCGCACCTACCTGAAAAATTAGATGATTTCATAATTGTAGAAATTAAGAATCTAGATACCTACGCATTCCCGGTCCTATTGATCAATTTCATGAAGGATAAAAAAGAATGGACTTTGTTCTAGGATCATAACTATTAAGGTTATAGCTAAACACAATCAGACTACAGTAATTTTGTCATCATTTTTGGTCAAACATGCCGCCAAAATTAGATTTTTAGCCAATTCATAGACCTGGTAAATTACAATCCAGTACAATGTATAATCACTTTTTCAAACTTGTTTTCGTCTAATTGAGAACTAACTGAGGAGTTGTACTTAGAATCTATCGTTTATATTTATCATTCAGCCCTTTACCCTCTTGAATCATAGGAAGTATTTTATCTATTCTGGATGATTTTGTAGCTTCTCTTTTGGCGGTTACAATGTATTCAATGTATTCATTTTGCTTAGAGGGACTTAGAGCTTCAAATGCCTTGGTGCTATTATTTTCTTCAAGGGCAGACTTGAGTATGTCTGGCATTTCGTATTTGTCCGTTTTTCGTTCAGTCTTGATTGTTTTTCCTTCTGTATGATTTTTAACTGTCTCTTCAAGATAAGGTTTCAGAGTCTCCACATTGACTTCTTTTGAATCGTAAAATTTAATGTGTCTCATGCCCTTGGTCTTGCCTTCTTGGGCATTGGTGAGAAGGTTGAGTGGATCCGAAAGAAGAACGCCCTGATGAAACCAAATTCCAAAGTGTTTTTTAAATCCACTCAGGCCAATCAAGTTTTTTCCGTCAATTGTATATGTAGGCATTCCCCATTTCAACTCTTCTTTAAATCCATGCGCTTTAACGGCCTTTCTCAAACGTGCCAATCCCTCTTTCCACTGTTCTTGCTTATCAAAATACGCATCTAGTTTTTCCGAAACATCCATATCATGGTTATTTTTGCTTAAAGATAATTTTCCAGGCCTTTTACCTGACCCTAAGGCATAAAAAAAGCGAAACTTTCAGTTGAAAATTTCGCTTTTTTAATTTTTCAGTGGTTTTTATACCGCACCAAATTTTTTAGCTCGATATTCTGCACTCAATATTTCATTTCTTCTTTGTACAGATGGCTTCGTATAATTTTTACGATTTCTAAGCTCCTTTACGATTTTCGTAGAGTTTACTTTCCTCTTATATCTTTTCAACGCTCTGTCAATAGATTCTTGTTCCTTAACATTTATAATAAGCATAATTACTAGTTTTATTTTTTGCGCCGCAAAAGTACTAAAATTCTTTTCACTAAGTCAAGTCTTTTTATTCGAAAAATTGGCTAAAAAGTGAACATTTATCGAAAAAAATCATGGATTAGGCCATTTTTCAATATTTCGACACCCTGAATCCAGTGACATCCCCGTTTACAAATTGATTATCAATACATGTACACATGAAGTTTTTCACGATACTAATACATTTGATTATTGTTGTATTCCTCACATTAGTGACTCAAATTGGAGGTGTAGTATGGTGCATCAATCTGGCGATCAGCTCTTTATATAATAAATCAAACAAAAAGCTTTTTTCAATAGCCTCTTTCATTTTGTTATATCTATTGTTCACTTTCGCCATCATACCACCAATGGCCAATCAATTTGGTCGAACTCCTTTGCCTGCAAATAAGCATGGAGTACTGGCACCGCACACCTATCTCACCGTTCTTTCCAATAGACATTACGTTACTCCCGCCTTAAAATCAGAATTGGAAGACATAGCCAATCAGTATGCCAAATTAAATCCCAGTCTCAAAACCATTTATCTTGATGCCAACTTTCCTTTTATTGATGGATTTCCGTTACTTCCTCATTTAAGTCATAATGATGGTAAGAAAGTCGACCTTTCTTTTATCTATTCCAAAATGGAAAATTAACCAATGACAAACCATCCAATAGTGGATATGGATACTATGAATACTCAAAAAGCACATCCAATCAAACCCGCACCTGCCTAGATCAAGGATATTGGCAATATGATTTTCCCAAGTTCCTCACTTTAGGGTCATCAAAGCAATTTATGTTTGAGGCAGATAAGACAAAAGAGTTACTGGAAATCATTCTAAAAAGAAATAAGACGCAAAAAGTTTTCATCGAACCACACCTAAAAAAGAGAATGCAAATCTCACACAACAAGCTTCGCTTTCATGGCTGCCAATCCGTGCGTCATGATGATCACATTCATCTTCAAATCAAATGATTTTATGTACAATAGCAATACCCACAAATTGGCTATATTGCCCTCTGATTTAGTTTACATACTTTCGTTTCATGGCATTTAACATTGTATTGGTCGAACCGGAAATACCCAATAATACGGGCAACATAGGTAGGCTCAGTCTGGCATCAGGTTGTTCACTTCACTTGATCAAGCCGTTGGGATTTGAAATAACGGATAAACGTGTAAAGCGCGCTGGACTTGACTACTGGCAACATGTCAATCTTCGTACTTACGAAAACATAGAAGATTTTTTACAGCTACATTCAGATAAGAAATTGGCCTTCTTCTCCAGCAAAGGCACCAAGTCACATTGGGATCTTGCGTATGAAAAGGATCTATTTTTAGTTTTTGGAAAAGAATCCGTTGGTCTCCCTGAACCCCTCGTTCAAAAGAATTTAGAAGACACCTATAAAATCCCGATTCACAGCCCATACATCAGAAGCCTTAATCTCGCGAATGCGGTGAGCATCATTGTTTACCATGGATTATTCCAACTGCAATAGTAATTTTTCATTCCCAATCAAAATCCCAAATCGGTTGAGCGCCTAATAAATGCT
>JBCCVV010000401.1:0-4192 GCA_039194925.1 Bacteroidota bacterium | reverse complement strand
GTTTGATATCTTCATATTGTATATCTGTTAGCTTTTGTTCATAATCGTCGTACTTTTCATTTCCTTCTGTTATAATGGAATAGAGTGTAAACGATTGTTGGGGTTTTAACTTAAATTTTTCGCCATACTTTTCATAGGCCACTCTACCATCTAAGGAAAAATAAGCGTTCCATTCATCACCAAAATGACATTCATCGATCATTGTTGCGTCCAACAATGTAATCTCTACCAGGTAATCCTGCTGCGCACTTAAGGGAGTAAAGTAGATGATAAAAAATAGATACAGTAGTTTTCTTAAATTCATGATACCTTTAATATACATATGATCTGTATGTGATGACCTCTAACACATTCATTCTAGACATCTGGAAGATATGGATATTTTATAGAAAAATCAGCAGATTTCCCCCACTCATAATAAAATATATGGATTCTAAGCAATAGCGTGGAATACGCAGTTCACGACAAGGAGATACAATCAATCTTTACGAATAATACTTCTTCATCTCATAATATTCACGAACACGTTCATCGACTTTTATATCACGAGGAGAAATTGGCCTTTTGAGAATTATTCCATCAAAAGATCTGCAACGGCTCAATGCTACATACGTTTGACCATATTCAAAGGCTCCCGCACCTAAATCAATAATTACCTTGTCAAAGGTTTTTCCCTGGCTTTTGTGTATGGTGATTGCCCATGCCAGCTTGATGGGATATTGTTTGAACGTACCTACGACATCTGTCTTAATATTCCGAGGATTATCGGGATCATTGGCATATCGAATAATTTCCCACTCCCAAGGATCCAATTCAAAGGTTTTAGCATCTTCATGATCGTCCAACACCGATACAACAACCTGGTTGGCATTCAGTGAGCGAATAATGCCAATCGAACCGTTGACAAATCGCTTTTGCAGATCGTTTTTAAGAAACATAACCTGAGCTCCCTCTTTGAGCTGAAGGACTGGATCAGTTGGAAAGAGCCGAGGATTAAAAGATCCATTTACATTAGCGGCGTAGCTAAATGGTTCTGTCGTCAATTTGTTGATTTCCTGATTATTAATTTCATCAGCAGTTTTATTTCTACTTGTGAGCGTAATGAAATACTCCATATCCTCCGGCAATTCAACGTGTCTGCGATTGAGTTCTTCCATGTCATCATAATCAAAATGATTGAGTCGGATGTTGTCCAGAAGATTGATAAACTTTCTCTCATCCTGACGAAAGACCTGATGCAATTCGATCATCGCATATTCGAAATCCGATTGCAAGATGTGCGATGAGAAAAAATACGGACTCTTGTAATGCGTGACAAAATGTCTTTTCTCAAAATCACTGGCGATTACGGGGGGCAATTGAAACAGATCGCCAAAGAAGATCATTTGCACACCGCCAAAAGGCTCGTCAACTTCTCTATTGATACGCAAAAAGACATCGATGTTATCCATCATATCTGCACGCACCATAGAGATCTCATCAATGATGATGGCATCCACCTTTTTGTACATTCTGAAATTCTTACGTTTCTGAATATCAAACCGATTGATCATTTTCGGCGGAAAACCAAAAAAAGAGTGCAAGGTCTGTCCTCGAACATTTAGAGCGGCAATTCCTGTCGGGGCGAGTACAGCTACTCGTTTTTTGGTTGTATTTCGAAACAATTGAAGTAGGGTAGACTTACCGGTACCTGCTCTGCCCGTAATGAACAGATTATCTCGTGTATTTTCCAATTGATCCAAAACAGCCCTAAACTCTTCACTTAAAGCCAATGGTTGTTTCAGATGCATAATAGTCGCCTTATAATTTTCGAACTAATCTTTCCGGAAAGCGGGATCGTCTTCTGGCTTTACATAAGGATCTTTATTTTTGCCTCCAAAGACGGAAACTTTCACATATCTGCTTGGGTTTAATCTTAGATCCTGAAGCAATAATGACATATTCTTAGCAGTCATTTCCATATTGGTATATAGCTCTGTATCATTTAGTAATTTAGCCAACGTTCCATCTCCACTGCTTGCCTTGGCCAGTACGTCATTCAAATTTTTCATTGCAGTATCGGCACTGGTCAAAGTACTTTCCAGTTGAACAATTGATTTTTGGGCGGACTCCATCGTTGCGGTGGATGCTTTAATCGTATTGCCCACATTTGCATCTTTAAGCTGCGTCGATATATCTGTAAAATTAGTCAACATCGCCGTAATCTGCTCATTACTTGCAGCCAGGTTTTCTGTGATCGAATTAATATTCTTAATGGTAGAAGTAAGATTATTAGCAGAACGCGAAAGGATAGAATTTGTGGTCGCCGTTAGCTTAGTCATATTTTCCATGGTTGCCTTCAGCTCATACAATGTTTTATTGATTGCCCCTTCGCCATCTTCACTACCCAATTCACTTAAGCTTGCGGTCAACTCCTTTCCAATCGTAGATGCATATTCCTGAACTTCTTTGGTATCACCTCCCAAAAAAGACTGGATCATACCAATTGATTCTCCTGGAAATACATCTCCGTTTTGAGCACAATCAGCACCGGTGCATTGATGATCGAATTCAACGGTAAGCGCTTTTCCTGCCAATAATCCATCATTTATCATATTTACTGTAGCATCTTTCGGAATCTTGTAATCGTTCTCAACATAAAACTCAACGGAAATCTCTTTCAAGTTTGCAGGATTAAGAAAAATCTTTAATACCGATCCGACTTTATAACCATTGATATAGACAGGAGAGGATTCTGTTAATTGCGTTACGTCTTCAAAACTGGTCTTAAACGTAAATGACTTACTCAGTAGATTTTCACCTTTAAGGTAGGTGTATCCCCAAATGGATACGAGTAATACGATAAAAGCAAACGACCCTAATTTTATTTCTCTGGACATTCTTGACTAGCTCTTAGTAGTTTAAAAGTATGATCTCTCAGTGGTCAAACGTTCCAATTCGTAAAAAGTTAGCATTTGAACACATAAATGAAATCTATAAAGAGCGCAAATTTAGTAAACTTATATGACCTTATACTTTAATATGTAAGCTCTATTCAAAATATTGCAAATATTTAACACGGAGACGCCCTATTTTTTGGATTGCAATGACTTCACGAAGGCATCGGTAAACCCATCTGATTTTAATGCTTCGCAGGCCGTGTACGCATCATTTTTTTCTTCAAAGTAGCCAATAGAATACTTATAGAGGCCGTTCACTTGATCCTTGAGTAATTGACCATGTGAAGACAGGTCTGTTTTCATTGTTTCATTCATCGGTTGACTGAAGGCTCCTACCTGAACTACGAAATTTTTCTCGGTAACAGCTGTGGTCTGTTCCGGATCATTTTTGACAACGGTTGGAACTCTGTCCTTAAAATAGGCATGTATACCATTACTGATAGAGGATGCCATCTCTGATTGCCCTTCTTTACTCATGAGGTATTTTTCCTCTTGAGGGTTGCTTAAAAAACCTGTTTCTATTAACACAGAAGGCATCGTTGCTTGTCTCAGCACCACAAATCCCGCTTGTTTCACCCCTCTGCTTTTGGTCTTTTTTCGCTTTCCGAAATAGTTTTCTACATTGGACGCCAACTCTATGCTATTGTCTAAAAATACATTTTGAATCATGGACAACAAAATATGACCGACCGGTGAATTCGGATCATAACCTTCGTAATTTGCTTCGTATTCATTCTCTAACAGGATGGCACTATTTTCTCTTTTGGCAACTTGTAAATTTTCTTCCGCTCTGTGAAGCCCCATCACAAAAGTCTCTGTTCCACAAACATGTGGATTGTCCACATAATTGCAATGGATTGAAATAAACAAGTCTGTTTTTTCTTTATTGGCCAACCCAATTCGCTGATGAAGTGGAATGAAAATATCCGTTTCCCGAGTATAAAGAATATCCAAAGTAGGATCAATTTCTGCTAGTTTTTCTCCAATTTTCAAAGCAATACGCAACGCTATATCTTTTTCTTTTGAATTTCTCCCAAGAGCACCCGGGTCGTGTCCACCATGTCCCGCATCAATCATGACTCGATTGCGGCCATCGTCTTTGTACTCTTCAAAATGAATGTGATTTATGTGTGTTATAAGTTGAGTTATGTGTAGATCAGAAAAAATCAATTCCAATTCCTGATTATTTAAAATATCTTTAACGCTGGCATTAACATCTGAGGATGGCAGTAGCCAAATTAATATCGTTAGAC
>JBCCVV010000400.1:0-4219 GCA_039194925.1 Bacteroidota bacterium | reverse complement strand
TAACGCTAAGGCACGAGAAAAACGGTGTCAAAAAAAAGACCATTCAATACACGTTGAATGGTCTGTGAATATATTTTCATATATTTTTTATCGCAATATGTTTGGTCTAATTTCTTCCCAAATTATTTAATCTTTGGATAATTTCTTCTATGACCTTCTTCTGCTGCTCAATGGTAATTCTTTGATCTTCCTGATCCTGAAGGTTTTGTTCTATATTTTTTTCTGCTTGTTCGATTTTCTCCTTTGCCTTTTCAATGTCGTTGTGGTAGCCTGTATTTTTCTTTTCCAGCTTGCGCATCTCTTTTTCCATCTTACCAAGAACTTTTTCCTGCTCTTTCATTTCTTTTTCAATGGCTTTCTTTTTCACGGCCAGGTAGAAGTCTGTTAAAAACTCCTGTGCTCCTTGTGCCTCTTTTGGATATGAATTGGAATTTGCAAATCCTCCACCCAAGTCTACCCACAAAGTTGCAGTAGTCATATTGACCCGTTCATCAAATCGAATGTATATGTCTACGTCATTGGTTCCGCTAATCAATGGAACTCGAGCACCAATCGAATAATATTCTCTGGCTTTCTTATTTCTTTTGCCTTTTCCGTAATCTTTGATGAAATTTTTCCATACATCCTGAGTGATGTCTTCATCGGCTCCATCGATATCTATCTCAAAAGCAGTTTGCTTACCAAGGCTCATGGATTTTTCGGTCTCGTTGATCGATTGTGCTGAGATTAGTGAGACACTTCCCATAGTCATAAAAAGGAATAAAAGTAACTTTCGCATCTTATCTTGTTTTTTGATTATCAGATTATTCGAATGAAGTATTTTAACATACGTTTAAAAATACTTCAAAGATTTAAGAGAGAGCCAATCTTTTTTGGACTCGTATAAGAACCTAAATCTATGCTCTTTGGACGTAAATTCAAAAATAAGTCACAGGAATCAAGAATCCTAAATCCAATGGTGAACGAAATTCAACCCATAGAGTTTAATAAAATAGAAAGAGTATGCATTGACTTATATTTATGTTTTTCAAAATGTCTTTTAAAAATTTAGCTTATGCATTCCACTTCTTCAACTGAAATCACCCCTGGAATTCTCACCTTACTTCCCCTCTTTTATGTCGGATGGTCGGATAGTGTACTGAGTCCGAGCGAAATTGATCTTATACATCTTAAATTGGAAAATTCAGACTTTCTCACCGAAGAAGAAAAGAATTATTTAATTAAATATACCGACCCAAAAAATCCTCCTTCAAAAGAACTGTTTAAACATTGGGTGGAGGTACTCAAAGAAAATGCGCAGGACCTGGAAGAAATAAGAAAAAAATCTTTGGTCGATCTGGGTATTGAAATGGCCATGAGCAGTATCGATTACTCTAAAAACGAACTATGGAATGCACCCAAAGCAAAAGCCTCTTTAAAGGAGATCGAAAAAGCAATGGGACTGGAATCGGAGAGCAGTACAAAGCTATTTTTAGGAAAAGTGGATCAAACCACTCAATTAAATCAGGGAGAAGATACATTTTCGTTTCATCCTGAGAAAATGCAGGCTATTCTTGATAATGGCAAGAGTGAAGTGATAGCCAGGGTAAAAAAACTTCTCCGCGATCCTTTTTTCAAATACGATTCGAATCCCAATAAAGAACTGAGGAGAGAAAAAACATTGGAGCGGGTAAAAGCTTTGGCACAACAAGGATTGGGGGCTTATGCTTTTCCCAAGGAATTTGGAGGAGGAGGTAGAGTAGGAGATCATATCACCGTTTTCGAAACCCTTGCCTATGGAGATCTTAGCCTGTTGATCAAATTTGGCGTGCAGTTTGGACTCTTTGGCGGTACGGTTTTTAATCTAGGTACCGAAAAGCACCATCGCAAATACGTGGATGCGTTGGGCAAAGCCGAACTTTTGGGTTGCTTCGCTATGACGGAGACCGGACACGGTTCCAACGTAAGAGGACTTGAAACCACAGCAATCTACAACCATGAAAGGCGATCCTTAACCATCCATTCGCCCACCTATGAAGCTGGAAAAGAATACATAGGCAATGCCTTGCACTGTTCGAAGGCTGCAGTATTTGCCCAGTTGATCGTAAATGGAGAAAATCATGGAGTACATGCCATCCTGGTACCGATTCGAGATAAAGATTCCAATTTGATGTCCGGAATTCGAGTAGAGGATTGTGGGTATAAGATTGGATTGAATGGTGTGGATAATGGTCGCATATGGTTTGATAATGTCGAGGTTCCGGTTGAAAATCTGTTGGACCGATATGGATCGATTGACGAAGAGGGGGTGTATTCCAGTGAGATCAAAAGTGTGAACAAGCGATTTTTCACCATGCTTGGGGCCTTGGTAGTGGGTCGGATCTGTGTAGGGCAGGCAGGTGTAAATGCATCAAAGTCGGCCCTGGCGATTGCCATTCGATATGCCAACAAAAGACGACAATTTGCTTCCGGGGATTCGGAACCGGAGACGCTGCTTATGGATTATCCTACACATCAAAGACGATTGCTGCCGAGACTTGCAAAGACATATGCGTATTACATCTCGATTTCGAAATTATCAGACGATTACATCAAGGCGGATGAATCTGAAATGAGGAGGATTGAAACCCGGGCTGCTGGATTAAAGGCAATGGCTACCTGGCATGCGACGGATACCATTCAAGAATGTCGCGAAGCGTGTGGTGGAAAAGGATACTTGTCTGAAAATCGAATAGGCGATCTCAAAGCAGATTCCGATATCTTTACCACGTTTGAAGGAGATAATACCGTCTTACTTCAGTTGGTGGCAAAAGGGCTACTTACAGAATTCAAGCAATCTTTCCATGACGAAGGGTTCGCTGCTGTAATTCGATATTTGGGCCAGAGAATTAGTTATACGCTGGATGAAAACAATCCGATTTATCGTAGAAATACGTCTTTGGAACATTTGCAAGATCGGGAGTTTCATTTGGAAGCATTTGAGTATCGGGAAAAAAAGCTACTCATTACGCTGAGCCAAAGAATGCAAGACTACCTCAAAAAACGGATCAAACCATTTGATGCCTTTTTGAAATGTCAAAGTCATATGATAGAATTGGCCAAAGCTGCAGTAGATAATTTGGTGTTAAAAGATTTTATTGCTCGAATCGATCAATTGCAAGAAGGTGATGAGAAAGTCGCTTTATCAAAAATGTGTGACTTGTATGCACTCACGGTCATGGAAGATAATAAAGGCTGGTTTTTGGAAAGCGATTACATGAATGGTTCAAAGACAAAAGCAATACGAAGGGTTATTACAAAATTATGCTCAGAGATGAGAACGGATTCGGTAGCCTATGTGAATGCATTTGGAATTCCTGATGATTTACTCGGCGCAGAAATCTTATAAATGAATGCAAAGAACATACATATCGGATACGGAGACTCCGCTACGGGCTGCTTGCTGGAGGCCATAACAAATCATGGATTACCAGGAGCGCATGCGTTTCCTTCTCGAGACGATTTTACACAAGGACCTATTTCTCAATGTTTGGAGCCTGATGGATTACAACAACGGATTGTGTATTGGCAAACTGTTGGCGACAAGTTGGGTTTCCCATTCCAACCGGAAGAGTTTTATCAACAATCCATGACTATTCTTGACGAGTTGGAATCGGACGAAATTACATTGTGGGTAGGAGATTCTTGTCATGATATCTTAGCTACGGGTTGGCTCATCAATTACCTGGAAGAGAAGGGTTTTGATTGGTACATAGTGAAGTTAACGGAGGTTGATGATAAAGATTTGCCCAATCAACTGCCTGCTGTGAATCTTGCCATGTATACACCGGATAAATTAAATGATTTATATGCGTATCGAAGGAGACTGACTCCGGCTGATAAATCGATGTATCAATCGATCTGGCAAAAAGCGGCTCAAGAGAACAGTTATTATCGAATTAAAAAAGGGAATGAAATACATTCGGTAAACGAAGATTATTACGATACATACATTATACAGTTCCTGACCAATGAGTTTCAACCTGCGGCTGAAGTTGTTGGTAATATCCTTAGAGGTGGTGCGTATCAGATTTCGGATACGACGGTGGAGTGGAATATCCGTAAACTTATTGATAAAGGAATAATTTCGTTTCAAGGAGATTTAAATACCATCAAATCTTGCTCTATTAAAACTATTGCAGTAGAATAGCTAAAAAAGAAGTTTATATTATAAAATTTGTCCGAGGCCATGCGATTTTTA
>JBCCVV010000399.1:0-4230 GCA_039194925.1 Bacteroidota bacterium | reverse complement strand
GATGCTGATCCCACTATGATTTATTTACTCGGAGATACCGTCTACCGCTACCACGATGATCTTTTTGTCGCCTTGAAGGCTTATCTTCTTTGTTATAAGGACAATTGATGGACGAATGTTTTTACAGCAT
Source organism: Bacteroidota bacterium (assembly GCA_039194925.1). Classification (GTDB taxonomy): domain Bacteria; phylum Bacteroidota; class Bacteroidia; order Chitinophagales; family Saprospiraceae; genus CAJXUU01. Next base: position 4,100 of record JBCCVV010000399.1, on the reverse strand, counting down.
CTTCACCACTGAATTCAAAAATGTTATCAATATTTGTATCTGAGATATCGGTCAATTGTTGACCACCGCTTTTATAACCAAATCCATAATCAATACCAACACTAAATTGTGATTTTCGATAAGCGTATGCACCACCCGTTGAGATATGGTAGATATTCGGAGTACTGGCCAAAAAAGAAACCCCTTCTCCCAATTCAAACAAACTCCGTGGGCTGAAATCAGTTCTGAACCCATAGAACCAGGTGTATTTCTGATTCCAACTTCTTTCTATTCCTATTGCGACATTGAGCACTCTTTGATTCGCCTGACCAATTCGCACAGTTGTTGTCTCCGGATCACTCGATAACCCATCCAAAGGATCGTCCGTATCATCAATCAAATCATATTTTTCTACCTGATTAAAATACTCAGCCGAAATGGACAATTTGCTCCCTCCAACCGGTATCTCTATGCCAACACCTGCCGACCAAGGTGTATGATAATCATTTAGATCGACTGCCCGGTCATTGGATTCAGAAGTGGAAGTATTGTCCACAACTTTTTGATCATCAAAAGCATAATCCGCTCCTTTTAAAATAAGCGAATACGTACTACTGGTAAATGTTGCTCCAAGTTTAATATCGCCAGGTTTCCAACATATTCCAAACTTGGTCAATGAACCACCGTTGGCAGAATAACCATATTCAAAATTTGATCGCCATCCAGCAATCAATGTTGCCGGATTGTCTTTATCCAAAATTTCTTTTCTAAAATTTAAAGCCACATTCTCGCCTCTCCATGTTAAAAATTGGGTAAATCCTATGGCCAGATTTTTCTGTAACCGAAATGATAAAGCGAGTCCCAACCATGTCTCTGAAAGCCTTCGATTAAAATCTACATCTCCCAAAAATATTTGATCCGGGTGGCCTGTCACGGGGCGCACCTGTCTATCTTCTACTTTAACCTCAGACTTAAATCTGGTAAATGTAGTAAGCCCCATGGTAATCCTGTCTGTTCCGAAAGGTTTCAACATTGCCGCTACCAATCCAGGAGCTAGTCCTAATCCTCTATCAACAAAAGATGTTCCTTCACCCAAAAAATCTGTAGTTCTTACAACGGAAAAAGTTGGCGTAAGTAAGGAAAGAGACAGACCATAATCATCAGTCAAACCCATAGAACCGGGATTGTAAAAAATCGCTGTTTCATCATTGACAGAGGCTATTACTGATCCATTGAGTAACAGACCCCGAGCACCATATTGATGCGACCAATAATGAGAATTCACCTGCGAAAACATGCATAGCGCACAAAACAATCCGATAAATGTTCCTATTATTCGAGCTTTCATGATATCTTTTCTTAATTCAAAGAAACAATATTTTAAGAATATCAATCAAAACTAGAGCTAATTCTTAACCAAGTGATTTGAATTAATGATTAATAATCGAGAATACGGCTTCATAGAATAGCTATGGGTCAATAATTTTTTTTCACGTCTGTCCATTCGAATTCTACCCAATCTTTTTGCATTTCGTTCAGCTCTTTATTGATCCAATCGTACGCCTCCGTCAGCAACTGTTCACTATCATCAGATTTTAATGGAGGGCCAAAGGAGAGTTTGGCATGGGTTCTCCACTTACTGAATTGATTGAAGTACTGCCCTATAAAATTACGTATGGTCCACAGGTCTTTCTTATTTTGAAATTCTATGGCCACCGGAACAACCGTTATATCTTCGCGGGCTGCTTCAAAGAATGTCCCTTTTTTAAAGGGTATTGGACTTTTATTGATGCTAATAGTACCTTCTGGATAAACCAGGATATTATGTCCGGATCGAATCACATCTACAAAGGCTTTTCGGGCATTTACCCGACTATCCTTGTCTTCTCTCTTCACATAGAGTATACCCGTGACTTCTGCTCCTTTATTAATTACAGGGTACGACGCAACTTCTGCTTTGGCAATAATAAAGGCATCCAGGTACTTTGAAATGACGATAGGGTCTGTAAATGATCTATGGTTGCTTACATACAAAGCTGGCTTATCATAAGGCTTACCTTTTATGTCTACTTTCAGGTTAAGAATAGTATACGCTACTTTGGTAATCCAGAATCTACGAAGTCTCAAACCGGATTTCTTGGTGTGTTTGAATACGATTCGAGTTATTGCATACGTCAGCAGGAAAATGATCATTGTGATCAATATTCCCAGCCCTCTAAGCCCTGCAATTATATACCAGAAAAATTTCATATTCCTTAGTCTTCGGAACTGATTTTTTCCTTGTTTTCAGGTTTCATTTGTGGAAAGAAAAGTACATCTTGGATACTATCCTGATTGGTCATAATCATAGCCAATCGGTCCATTCCAATTCCAAGACCAGCGGTTGGCGGCATTCCATATTCCAAAGAACGCAAAAAATCTTCATCCAAAACCATAGCCTCATCATCTCCCCTTTTACCCAATTCCAGTTGTGCCTCAAACCGCTCGCGCTGATCGATCGGATCGTTCAACTCAGAGAATGAGTTGCATATTTCTTTGGCATTGCATACCGCCTCGAATCGTTCAACTAATCCTGGCTTACTTCTATGCTTTTTAGCGAGTGGAGACATTTCTACCGGATAGTCCGTAATAAAAGTCGGTTGAATAAGTTGATGTTCACACTTTTCTCCAAAGATCTCGTCAATTAATTTTCCTTTACCCATAGTTTCATCAACGGGAACATGAAGTTCTTTAGCAGTTTTGAGTAATTCCTCTTCATCCATTTCAGAAATGTCTACTCCTGTAAAATGCTCAATCGCCTCATACATTGTGTATCTTTTCCAGGGGCGTTTGAAGTCAATAACGTTTTCCCCTACCTGCACCTGGGTAGTCCCATGCATATCCAAGGCAACTTTTTCGACCATTTCTTCTACAAGATTCATCATCCACTCATAGTCCTTGTACGCCACATACAATTCAATCTGGGTAAACTCCGGATTGTGGAATCTACTCATTCCTTCATTTCTGAAATCCTTACTGAATTCATATACCCCATCATAACCACCAACGATCAACCTTTTCAGGTAAAGTTCATTGGCAATGCGCATGTAGAGAGTCATGTCCAATGTGTTGTGATGCGTTTTGAACGGTCTGGCAGCAGCACCGCCATATAAGGGTTGCAAAATCGGTGTCTCAACTTCCAAATATCCTCTTTCATTCAAATATTCGCGCATGGAAGTATACATCTGTGTTCGCTTTCTGAATACTTCTCTCACCTCAGGATTTACTATCATATCTACATAGCGCATGCGATATCGCTGTTCCGGGTCGGTAAATGCATCATAAACATTTCCCTCTTCATCTCTTTTTACAATGGGTAAAGGCCTTAAGGATTTTGATAATATGGTCAGTTCAGTAACGTGGATTGAACACTCTCCTACCTTAGTATAAAAAGCATATCCTTTCACTCCAATATAATCTCCAAAATCCAACAGCTTCTTAAACACCTTATTGTAGAGATCTTTATTTTCATCGGGACAGATATCATCTCTTGACACATATAGCTGAATCCTTCCTTCCGAATCCTGTAGCTCTGCGAAAGAAGCTTTTCCCATGATTCTCCGGCTCATTAACCTTCCCGCCATGCTCACTTCTTGAAATGTAGAATCACCTTCTTTGAAATTTTGCTTTACTTCCATGGATTTTGCATTAACCACAAAGGTTGAAGCCGGATAGGGGTCTATGCCCAAATCCCTCATAGCTTGTAAATTCTCTCGCCTTACTAATTCCTGTTCGCTGAGATGCTGTTGCATTGAAAACTATTTAATTATGATAAAAGGATTGCAAAAATAGAGTTTTTTATGAAAGTGAAGAAAGGTATAAGGAGGTGATTATGTGCCATCAAATCTTCTTTTCGCCTTTGGGAGGATATTTTGAATTATTGGTAGAGAAATAACCCGACATTGGTCGAAGTGACTGCAACATAATATCAACTCAGGCGTCTTTATCCCGAATTACACATTACAACAACATTTATTTTTTAAAAGAAAAAATTAACCCATTTAAAAAGAAAGATTATGAGATTCACTAAAAGCATTTTATGTACAGCCCTTTTCGCTTTGATTTTAGGAACAGCTACGGCG
>JBCCVV010000398.1:0-4233 GCA_039194925.1 Bacteroidota bacterium | reverse complement strand
AAATATCAGGCCAAAATCGGGTTAAATTAGGACATATATTGATTTTCAGAATACCATTTTTTTAATTTAATGCGAACAAGAAAAGCAACAGCATCACTCTTTACAGCATTAAAAAAGAGGAAACCAAACTAATGATTTCCTCTCTTATATATGATATTTTTATTTAATGGATCAACCACTGCACATAATGCATCCGTCCTCCATTGTACAAACTTCTCCTTCCGTAATTTCCATCACCTCCTGAGTGCTTGAATTGGTTGAAGATTGTATTCTTTGGTGTTTCTTATCCAAGGTAAATTTGATTGGATCCACTGCTGCCTTACTTCTCAAATAATACATACCCGTTTTGAGTCCCTTTTGCCATCCGTAAAAATGCATGGAAGACAACTTGCTAAAAGTAGGGTTCTCAACAAATAGATTCAGACTTTGGCTCTGACATATATAAGCTCCTCGATCTGCTGCCTGATCAATAATTACTTTTTGACTTAATTCATACACCGTTTTGTATAACGCCTTCAAGTCTTCGGGAATCTCATCAATATTCTGGACCGAACCGTTCTCAGCCATTAATTTTTGTTTTAGTTCTTCATTCCAAAGTCCTAATCCAATTAAATCTTTCAGGAGATGTTTATTCATAATAATATACTCTCCGGAAAGGGTTCTTCTCGTGTAAATGTTAGAGGTATACGGCTCAAAACATTCATTATTTCCTAAGATTTGAGATGTGCTTGCTGTTGGCATTGGGGCCAATAACAAACTGTTTCTCAGACCTGTACCTTTAATTTCTGTTTTCAATGCATCCCAATCGTATCGATCACTAGGCTTCACTCCCCATAAATCAAATTGTAATAATCCTTCACTTGCCGGCGATCCTTCGAAGGTTGTGTAAGATCCTTCCACTTGAGCCAGTGCGTTAGATTCTGTTACTGCGGCATGGTATATAGTTTCAAATATATCTTTGTTCAATTGTTTTGCCTCAGCACTATCAAATGGCATTCGCATCATCATGAATGCATCTGCCAATCCTTGAACACCCAAGCCAATCGGACGATGTCTGAAGTTTGAGTTTTCCGCTTCTTTAACTGGATAATAATTAACGTCAATAATTTTGTTCAAATTACGGGTGACCACTCGAGTTACTTCATGTAATTTTTCAAAGTTAAATTCCCGTGTATCCGTATTTACATACTTTGGAAGAGAAAGTGATGCAAGATTGCATACAGCGACTTCATCCGGAGAGGTGTACTCTATGATTTCCGTACATAAATTGCTCGACTTTATAGTACCAAGGTTTTTCTGGTTTGATTTTTTATTGGCCGCATCTTTATATAAGATATAAGGTGTACCTGTTTCAATTTGAGATTCTAAAATCGAAAACCAAAGATCTTGAGCTTTAATAGTCTTTCTAGCTCTACCTTCTTTTTCATACTTGTGATACAAGGCTTCAAATTCGCCTCCATAACAATCGTGTAATCCAGGAGCCTCATTCGGACAGAATAATGACCAATCCGCATTAGCTTTTACGCGTTCCATAAACAAGTCTGAGATCCACATCGCATAGAAAAGATCTCTCGCTCTCATCTCTTCTTTTCCGTGATTCTTTTTCAATTCAAGGAAGTCCTGAATATCTGCATGCCATGGCTCCAAATAAATAGCAAAAGCTCCTTTACGCTTTCCACCTCCTTGATCTACATATCTCGCTGTATCATTGAATACTCGTAGCATCGGTACGATACCATTAGATGTTCCTCCTGTACCCTTTATATAGCTACCTTTTGCACGTATATTGTGAATAGACAAGCCAATTCCTCCCGCGCTCTGTGATATCTTTGAACATCTGGTCAAAGTCTCAAAAATTCCGGAAATACTATCGTCTGTCATGCTTAATAAGAAACATGAAGACAATTGTGGCTTAGGTGTACCTGCATTAAATAGAGTCGGTGTCGCATGGATGAAATATTTTTCCGACATCAAGTTGTACGTCTTTACAGCTGCATCTACATCTTCTCCATGAATTCCGATTGACGCTCTCATTAGAAGGTGTTGAGGTCTTTCTACCACTTTCCCATCCATTCTTAATAAATAAGATCGTTCCAATGTCTTAAATCCAAAGAAATCAAAACTGTAATCTCTATCATATATAATAGCAGAATCGAATTGGCTTGCGTGTTTTTTGATGACTTGCATGGTTGACTCTCCAATCAACCCAGCTTTTTCTCCGGTTTTAGGATCTATATAATTATATAGGGCTTCCATCGTTTTTGAAAACGATTTATTGGTATTCTTATGAAGGTTCGAAACAGAAATACGGGCAGCAAGCATGGCGTAGTCCGGATGTCTTGTGGTCATTGTCGCGGCCGTTTCAGCGGCAAGGTTGTCCAATTCCGTGGTGGTTACCCCATCATATAGTCCTTGAATTACTTTTTTCGCGATGTCAATAGGTTCGACATAAGCTGAATTCAAGCCATAACATAGTTTTTTAATTCTAGCGGTTATTTTATCGAAACTTACTGCTTCTCTGTTGCCTGATCTTTTTATTACTTGCATCTTTATTTATGATTTGGAGAGTTAATTAATGTAGTTTTAATTCAATCTTATTTTAACCTTAAAAAATTTTAAATTCTCTTGCACATATTAAATATTTTTATATGTGTTTGAGGAAAAAGAAATACAATCAACATACATCGATTGTATTTCTTTTGCTTGGACTAGAAGTCCTCGTCCAGCGAGAACACCTGCTTATCTCTATCCGCAGTTACTCCAGCTTTCTGATAATCACCTACTCTCTTCTCGAAGAAGTTGGTCTTTCCTTGAAGTGAGATCATATCCATCCAAGGGAATGGATTTTCGGAATTGTATACTTTGTCGTTTCCTAGTGTCAACAATAATCGATCTGCACAGAACTCGATATACTGACACATAAGATCAGCGTTCATACCGATTAGTTTTACTGGAATTGCATCTGAAACAAATTCTTTTTCTATTTCAACCGCATCGGTAATAATTTTCTTTATAGTTTCTTTTGGAAGTTTGTTTTGAATATGATTGTTATATAATAGACATGCAAAATCACAGTGCATTCCTTCATCTCTCGAAATTAATTCATTGGAGAACGTTAGTCCCGGCATCAATCCTCTTTTTTTCAACCAGAATATCGAACAGAATGAACCAGAGAAGAAAATACCTTCCACTGCTGCGAACGCAATCAAATTTTCTGTGAATGTCCCTTCGTCAATCCATCTTAAGGCCCACTCCGCTTTTTTCTTTACACAATCCAACGTTTCGATGGCGTTGAACAGATAATCTTTTTCTTGTGTGTCCTTAATATATGTATCTATAAGAAGCGAATATGTTTCGGAGTGGATATTCTCCATCATGATTTGAAAACCATAGAAGAATTTCGCCTCTGTATATTGCACTTGATTCACCATATTCTCAGCCAGGTTTTCATTTACAATACCATCACTGGCGGCAAAAAAGGCAAGAACGTGTTTAATAAAATGCCTCTCGTCATCGTTCAATCTACTTTCCCAGTCACTTAAGTCCTGATGTAGGTCGATTTCTTCTGCTGTCCAAAAGCTCGCTTCTGATTTTTTGTAAAACTGCCAGATATCATCATGTTGTATGGGGAAGACAACGAATCTACCAGGATTTTCTTCTAATAATGGTTCTGATTGTACATTTTTACTCATGGGCAAGTATTCTTATTTTATGTTTGTCGAAAATCAATAGTCGATTTGATTTTCAGTAAATATTATATCATTCTTTCAAAAACAGAGAGAGCGAAGTCTCCCTAAGAGCAATGACTACATTATGTCATTATTCTTAATTAAAAATCAGGTTGTTTTTGTGATTAAAGGGATGCGTAAACCGAACTTAGCAGTTCTTTTTACTTCTTCATGCTAAATAATGAAGTGGAGTACAAATAAAGGTAAAATTCGAGTGGCTTGCCTCATTAGAAAACTAAAAGTTATTAACACTTTGTGGATAAGTTATTCAAGTGCTTACAAATCAACACTATATGAATTTTCGTAATATGTTCACATGTTAATAACTTTTATAATACGTATCCTAACCAATAGTAATTGTGCCAGATATGTATGTAAAAATATTCTTATGTGTATTTCAATTGAGAACTATTGATTTATTTCACAATCTTTAAAAAAATGTAATTGTCATAAAAATTTTGACAAATAAAGTAGTGTGAAATGCAAAATTTTACAGGATTATTTT
>JBCCVV010000397.1:0-4252 GCA_039194925.1 Bacteroidota bacterium | reverse complement strand
TCAATTTTAGGTGGATTCAGCAACTTCAATTCATTGTGATATCCTACTGATTATCAAAGAATATGATTTTTTTTTGAGGTCAAAATCTGATTGATATTCGAACGTGCAAAAATTTATTTTTTTGCGCTAATCGCATTTTTTTATTTTGTAGTTTGAACAATTTCCAATACATTTGAACTGTTATCTACATGAAACGAAATGTTTGCTGGATGACAAATACATAAACTAAAACCATCTTTTTTGATGTCTAACAGTTAAGATCAAAACCTCGACATCATTTTAAATAGAGTAGTCCCTGTTTTGTATGAAATGCAAGAAGAGTATTCAACATGCTATTTCAACAAATTGGATACAATTAGTTAAGATCATTTATAAATTAAGAAACCAATGATTAAGCATCATGACTTGGATGAAAGCCGAGTGAACATCTGCAACACAATGAAGCTGTTGCTTTACAAACAACAACCTGATTTAATCCACAAGGTTGATTTTGATAATGACGATACCTTTCTAGAACCCTGTTTACAAGCATATTTTAGTGAAAAAGAAGCGTTGAATCTTCCAGATGAGGTCATAGCAGAGTACCTACAGGGATATTTTCTGGAAAAAGAGGAAATACAAACCAATCATACGGCAAATCACTTTGATATTGCTTATTTACCGGAAATCGGATATGTAAGGAAGGGTGAAAAGCAGCCCTTTTCTCCTGTTCAGCTCATAGAAGGCACAAAGATTGAACTACTCCGATACAACATTCCACTTTTTAGTCCTCAAATAATGGCCATTCCTGAGGAGTCTCAAGAGTTTTATGATGAGTTGATCGAAAAATATCTTCCGGCATTGACAAATGCTGTTCATTATATTCGAAAAAGTAATCCGCATCATTTTTCTCTTATTGAGAAGTGTTGTCGAAGAATTATCATGTTTAATACAGATCCTTCGAATAGTAATTCGTTTGCAAGTAGAAAAGCAAATGGAACTGCGTTTTTTAATGTTTATCAGGAGGATTATGATGAGGTATTTTTTATTGATGATGTAGCTCATCAAACCGGACATATTATTTTGACAACCTTGTTTTATGATCCTAAAGTCATTTATAAAATAGATCAAAGTATTGATGTTGAGGACATTCTTGGAAGCCGGGATCACAGGACTATTAATGTTCTTGTGCATGCGCTTTATACGTACTATACGACGTTTTTATGCTTAGACAATTGCCTCGATCATAATTGCTTTACAAATGAAGAGCAAAAACAAGAAGCATTGGGCAGGATTGGGTTCTATATGGGTAAGTATAACAATGATTTGAAGCGCTTTAGGTTTATACAAAACCATTTTGGAGGCATAGACAATATGTTTACTGAAGCGGGTTTGACCGTTGTAAATTCAATCCAGGAGAAGTACGAGGAAATGCAATTGAAATGGGGTGAAGCAGTGAAGAGCTTGAGTTATGCCGGACAGACATATAATTTTAGTCGGTCCAGATTTTTTGAGACCAATACGTTTGAACACGATTTAGTAGTAAAGGATTTTTGAAAATCGTGGTTTAGACTTTTTCATGCTGATCAATTATTGTTAAAGGTAGATTCTAATGAGATCAACATCGATTGTTGTGCCTGGATTTTTATTGCCTATACCCTAGGAACAGAACGGTCTATGGCAAAGTTGAAAAACTAAAAACCAATAGTTCAATTTGATTGACGAAAGTGTGAGAAATATGGTGTCATACCAAACAACCATGATAGAATAAGTATAAAAGATAGAGCACCCATTATATGAACAAATTATCAATTGCAAATTTGGAAAAAAGAATGGTATCTGTAATCTCTCAGAAATTACTAGATGCTATCCTCAAGGTGATGCTTGTCAAAGAGCTTATGACAGTTGTAGCTGTCGCTATGATAGCTCTCATGAAGATTACTATAATCTCAGAATATTCTACTACAGATATATTGAAGATAGAAGTGGATTGTCAATATCGAGTCGGATAGGCGAATCATTGTCAATACATGTACTATCAAAGGATTAAAAAGATCGGATTTTCCGAACAATAAATAATGGCGGTTACCGAAAAGCCAGAATAGAGTAGGTGTTAATTTCTTTAAATTTTTTATTATGAACAAATTATCAATTGCAGATCTAGAAAAAAGATCAGAATCAGTTGCTTCTCAGGAATTATTGAACACTATTGCTGGTGGTGCTAGTAAGAGTGGAGCTTTCGATAGCTGCCACAATGATAGCTGTCATGACGCTCCTGCTGACATCGTTGCATAATCCAATAGTTTAAAGCAACTTGGAGTTTATTTGTCAAGGACAAATAAACTCCTTTTAATTTAGAAGTGATTTAAAAACGTATGTTAAATTGATTTATAACTAATTGATATACAGATTAAAACTCTTTTTAAGGTGCGTGCCCAAAGCTTTCGACATAGCCAGAGCTTCGGAGATTAAAAGCGCTGATGAGATATGTCTTGTTAAGGTGTAATGGAATTAATACTATGGCTATTAAGAGACCTTTGTGAAAACTATTTACACGTTATAGTTAAAGGTCAACATCATGCTTAGCTAAATATCTCATATCTTAAAGTAGAATTAAATCACTTCATATTGAAAGTCTCTAAAACCACTCTGAAATGATAGATATATTAATTGATGAAAACCAAGCTCAACTTGTAGATTATTTAAGGACATTGACGTACCGCGAGAGCAAGGAGGTAATTATGAAATTCGATTTTAATAATGGCAATATATTTTTAGAACCTTTATTATTTGCCTATTTCAACAGAGCCCAATCGGATCGTGAATTTTCGGGAACTTTGTTGAGTGAAATTTTGCAAAGCCATTTTATTGAAAAAGAGGCATTGCAACTTGAGGGATCGTATAATAGCGATAATATTGCTTACATTCCCAATTTGGGTTACTTTAAAAAGGAAAATGGTAGTATTGCGAAAGAGGATTTGCTTTATGTAGAAAATACCACTATTGAAATTTTAAAATACAATATTCCTTTATTTCGAAACGCACTCGAAATTATCACATCAAGATTTCCCGGGGAGAAGCATTTTTATATTAAGCACGATTACGTTGTAGAGAATCTAACTACCTTAAATCAAGCATTTGACCATATAAAAAGATCAATTCCAGAAGATTTTAAATCGATTGAGAGATGTATCAAAAAGGTCGTACTGTTCAATGAGCCCAATCCTACCATATGTTCTAAAGCGACTATCAATGCGCAAGGTGTCTTATTTATTAATGTCTTTAACAATGAAAACAACCTTGCCTTTTTTGTAGATACCATTGCTCACCTTTCGGGATATACGATGATGACCTTGATGCTTCAAGACAAAGAAGCTATTTTTAAAATAAACCCCAGAGAAAGAATAAAGCATATTATTGAGAAGGAGGACAGAAGGAATTTCTTTTCTTTATTCCATAGACTTTATTGCAATTATGCCGCCTATCATTGCTTGCATCACTATCTAAATCAATCCTTTTGCCCGGAAGAGATAAAACAGGAGGTAACTCAACGAATGGTTTTCTATCTGAAGAAATGTAAAATTGATTTAGATTATTTTAATCTATTCGCAGCACATTTTGGTGGTAAGGATCAAATATTAACCGAAAAGGGTGTATTTCTATTTGATTTGGTCGATACCTCATTCCAAGAAGTTGAAGCATCCAGACAATCCGAAATCAAAGCCCTGGAAGACAGGTCCATTAGTGATTATCGCATGGAGTATGTTGACTTTATGGGAATAAATAAATAACATTGCTTGTAATCCAATTCGATAAATACTATTATTGTTTTTTCTGTTGAGAATATTCATATGGTGCTATCATTACGTCCAATACAATTAAAAAATTTTAGCTAATCTATTCAATGGCAAGATCCAAATTTCCGTTTTTTAAACAACTTGATTTTCGTGATTGTGGTCCGACCTGTTTGAGAATGATTGCCAAATTCTATGGAAAGAAGTTTTCCAGAGAATATCTACGGGACAAGGCGGGAATTACCAAAATTGGTGTTACCATGGCTGGTATTGCCGATGCCGCAGAAATTTTGGAGATGCGTACCCTGGGTATGCGTATTTCACTGGATAGTCTGGTCAATGAAGTACCCTTGCCTTGCATTGTGCCATGGAATCAAAACCATTTTATTGTTGTCTATCAAACAACAAAATCAAAAATATTCGTTGCCGATCCGGAGCGAGGCCTTCTTGAATTTTCCCATGATGACTTTTTTAGACAT
>JBCCVV010000396.1:0-4263 GCA_039194925.1 Bacteroidota bacterium | reverse complement strand
CTGTGCTGTACGATTGTTCAAAATCTACTTCACTAAGTTTGGACTCATTCTGGCGTTTTCGTAAAATTTCAAACGCCCTGTTTTTAACTGCCTGAAAAAGATAACTCTTTTCACTCGTGTTAATTACCAATTCCTCCCGTTTAGCCCATAACTTCATAAAGACGTCCTGTACCACATCCTGTGCCATCTTCCGGTCGCTTGTTATAGTAGCTGCAAAGTTGCAAAGTGGATTGTAATATTCTTTAAACACTTCTTTAAACTTATTTTTGTCTAGTAATTCCAAGGGTTTTCGCATCTAAATGACAAGCCAATTCTCGTTACGTTTTAGTTTAAATTTCTGTACAATATTAGCCTGCATGTGTTTTCTAACGTAATAGTATGGATAAAATACGATTTAGTACCAGCTTTTGTTTGTAATTATTTACACCTTATTGTCGATCAGGACAAAATCCAGCTCCATCTTCCAAAAAGTATTAAAATGTCCGCAGAGAACGTGAGGGGGTCGGTTTTTAATGAAAAATTAATAATTGACAATGGAAAATTGAGAATGGAAAATTGCAAAAAGAAAATTATCACAATAAAAAATTCCATTCATACATTTTGATATTCAAACATTTAATCATTTCAGTCAAGCCTTTAAGCATTCCAGTAATTCAAGCATTCCAGTTATTCAAGCATTCCAGTTATTCAAGCATTCCAGCAATTCAAGTATTCCAGCAATTCAAGCATTCCAGTAATTCAAGCATTAATCCCATCAAACATTTAATTCCAAAAAATACATAAGAAATTTCATCATATGAAAAATACAGATTCCCATCTCATATTCTATCTTTGTCGCCTTAACAATCAAATCCAACAGAGAAATGGGCAAAACTGCTATTCAGCAAGCTGCAGACAACCTTAGAATCATAGCAGCATCTATGGTCGAACGTGCCAAAAGTGGTCATCCAGGTGGAGCCATGGGAGGGGCAGATTTCATGACAATCTTATACTCGGAATATCTTGTTTTTGACCCAGATGACATGAATTGGGCATTTAGAGATCGATTTTATCTGGACCCGGGTCATATGTCTGCCATGCTCTATTCTCAATTGGGTTTCCTTGGCAAATACACCACAGAAGATCTGGAAAATTTCAGACAATGGGGAAGTCCAACGCCGGGTCACCCAGAGGTCGATATTGAAAGAGGAATTGAAAACACTTCCGGTCCACTTGGGTTAGGTCATGCTTTTGGAGCGGGATCAGCCATCGCAGAGCGATTTATAAGAACCCGTTTCGGAGATTGGGCCGAGCATATGACTTACCTCTATATTTCAGATGGTGGAATTCAAGAAGAGATATCACAAGGAGTAGGAAGATTAGCAGGTCATCTTGGTTTAGGTAACATCATTATGTTTTATGATGCCAATGATATTCAGCTTTCCACGGTCGTAGATACGGTTACCAGTGAGGATACAGCAAAGAAATATGAGTCATGGGGATGGCATGTGTTGACCATAGACGGAAATGATCATGAGCAAATCCGAAACGCTTTAAATGCCTGTCAGGAAGAAAACACCAAACCCTCATTAATCATTGGGAAGACAACCATGGGATTAGGTGCGCGAACAGCAGATGGAGGAAGCCATGAAGGCAAAGTAGACACACATGGGCAGCCGCTCAGCAAAACCGCAGCCGATATCAATGCCACCATAACAAATTTGGGAGGTGATCCGGAAAATCCATTTGCTGTCTTTCCCTCTGTGCAAACACATTACGAACATGTACTAGACGAAAAAAGAGAATTTGCGGCAAGAAGAAAAGCAAGACAGGCGCAATGGGCTTCAGAAAATCCTGAGCAAAGCATAAAATTAGAAAAGATAATGTCCAGAGAGAGACCAAAATTGGATTGGTCCAGTATTGAACAGAAGCCTGGTGTTGCTACGCGCGTGTCATCGGGAACTGTCTTAGCATGGTTGGCAGATCAAACTGATAATATGATTGTTTCTTCCGCGGATTTGTGCAATAGCGATAAGACAGAGGCCTTCTTGAAAAAGACTTCAGAGCTAAAAGGAAATGATTTTACTGGTAATTTTCTTCAAGCAGGAGTTTCTGAGCTTACGATGGCGGCATTGTGCACAGGAATGGGACTTCACGGTGGAGTGATTCCGGTTTGTGCAACGTTCTTTGCATTTTCGGATTATATGAAGCCTGCCATTAGGGTAGCAGCTTTAATGGAAACACCGGTAATCTTCCTTTGGACCCATGATTCCTTCCGAGTTGGAGAGGACGGCCCTACGCATCAACCGATCGAACAAGAAGCACAGCTCCGTTTGTTAGAAAAAGTACAAAACCATAGCCATAAGAATTCATTACTCGCTCTAAGGCCGGGAGATGCCAGTGAGACAACTGTGGCCTGGCAGATGGCATTTGAAAATACAAATACTCCGACCGGGCTCATCTTAACAAGACAAAATGTACCAGCTCTTCCGGGCAATACCTACGTAGCCAGTTTGGATTCCAAGAAAGGAGCCTACATTGTCAATGAAGACGAACATTTTGAAGTCATTTTGGTAGCGAGCGGATCGGAAGTATCAACCTTGGCTGGCGCTGCTGAAATTTTAAGAGATAAGAAATATAGAATACGTGTGGTTTCAGTTCCTTCAGAAGGCCTTTTCAGAAACCAATCTCAAGAATATCAGGAAGAAGTTTTGCCGGCAGGAGTCAAAAAATATGGACTAACCGCAGGTCTGAGTATCAATCTTGAGGGCTTGGTCGGAACCGATGGAGTGGTTCATGGAGTGAATCATTTTGGGTATTCTGCGCCTGCTAAGGTACTGGATGAAAGATTCGGATTTACACCAGAATCAGCCGCAACCAACATTGAAGTGTTCCTAAACAAAGGCTAAAATATGGGTGATCAGTTTTTGATTCGGGATGTCTTTAGTGCTCAAGTAGTCGAAAAAATGGCTCATGACATAGAAGCAGTATATCCCCAATTTGACAAAAAAGGTTTTCTGGAATCCCTTTTATCTGGCTTGGGCGATCAGACATACAGCGAACGCAAAGAAGCTATTACGAACGCTTTAATTCGCTTTTTACCAACAGATTATAAAAAATCCGTACAGCTTTTACTTCAGGTAACTCCGGCACCCTACGAAGGAGATCCAACCTCAGATATGGTGGGAAGATTTTATGTTTCTACCTTCACGGCATACATTAGCAGTCAGGGCATGGAGTATTTCGAGGTTTCAACCCAGGCACTTTATGAGATGACCAAAAGCTTTAGTTCCGAATGGGATATACGTCCATTTTTACTCGAATACCCGAAAAAAACATTGGCGTTACTTAAAAAATGGGCGAAGGATAAAAATATGCACGTGCGTAGATTGGTTTCGGAAGGCAGTCGTCCAAATCTTCCTTGGGGCAAAAAACTTAAATTCGTGGATCAGGATCCGAAAGGTACTACCCTGCCATTGCTAAATCTGTTGCAGGATGATAAAGCGGAATATGTGAGGAGGTCAGTGGCCAATCATCTAAACGATCTAGCGAAAAACAATGCTGATCTTGTAGTGCAAGTGCTTACTGAATGGAAGGAGAAAAACCTTACCTCCGACAAAGAACGAATGATTAATCATGCGCTGCGAACATTAATTAAACAGGGGCATCAAGGTGCGTTGGCTCTTATCGGATTTGGAAGTGATTTCCAGGTAGACATATCCATTCAAACACTTACAGAAAGGGTGAAATGGGGTGGTTTATTTGAGTTCGATTTTACCATTTCCAACAAACTACCAAAAGAGCAGAAATTGCTTGTTGATTACATTATCGGTTTTCAAAAGAAAGATGGCTCCATAAACAATAAAGTATTCAAACTTAAAAAGATAGTACTACCTGCAAATAACTCTATGAGCATCCAAAAATCCTTCTCATTCAAACCTATTTCCACCAGAGTATATTACCCTGGAGCGCATCATTTTCAAGTCCAAATCAATGGCAAAATCGTGATAAAGCGCGAATTTATGTTATTAAAATCTTAAATGCGTAGAGAAATGATTGTTTGAGACTTACAAAACTCAACCCTTCGTGAAATATTTATTTCTTTTGCAAAAATTAAACTTTACGTGAGTGTAAGAGTCTCTATTCATGGGTGTCTGAAATCTTTTTGTTTCAATCATTCATGAATGAAAACTAATTTTTATTACTAATTTTTTAAACATAAGTATTATTATGAAAAATCTGTTCGCTATGCTTCTTTTAGTGGCATTAACGGCATTTACGGCT
>JBCCVV010000395.1:0-4331 GCA_039194925.1 Bacteroidota bacterium | reverse complement strand
CCTTAATGTGTCACTTTTGAAATCACTATAAATAATTGTAATGAAAGTCATTCATTTTTGTCAAAATAAAGTGCCTTTAAAATTACAACGCATCCTTTCAATTTAGTCCGAATGGGTGATTTCTGGGGTTTTTGTTCCGCGTATCATTGTACCAACTAAAAATTACTCTTAATGAAAACACTAAAACACTCTCTTTTATTAATCCTATTGTCTTTGTCATTTCAAAGTTTAAATGCTTCCGTTGCTACTTGGTTGGGTGGAACAGGCGAATGGGGAGATGATGCCAATTGGAGCACTGGTGTAGCACCCGATCTAGATGATGGTGTTATCATTCCTAGTGGAACTGTTAAGGTGAAATCTTATTCCGAGGCCGCATATATTCATCTGAATGGTGGAAATCTTGAGGTACATGGAACACTTTTTATGGAATTGGATACCATATGGTTTAATCCTCTTTCATCAGTACTAGGAATTCTGATCGAAAACGGTTCATCTTTTGACAATTTTGGAAATACGGTTATCCTCGAACCATTTAATTTCTCTGAAGAAGGGATACATATTTTATGCGATGCAAATCTCACTAATCATTCAGGTGCGATGATTTTTTGTCAGGGTCAGCATAGTACTGGAATCCATTCTATTCTTAATGCTTCAACCATTCACAACTATGGAAGCATTAACATGGCAAGCATGGAAACTGGATTGTATCTAGTAAGACCCTTTATAAATCATGGGAGCTTGGATATTCAAGCCTCTTCTAATTGCGTACTAACCAGAGATTATTTCGAGACGGCATCATCTTCTACGATGGAAATTGAAGGAAAGATAACTGATGTTTCCAGTTCTACATGGATTCATAAAGGAAGCATGGTCATTAATTATATCGAAACCGCTAGTAGTTCTGCTATTAGCATAGCGGGTACATTGGATATGCAAACTTCCGGATCAATCTCCATAAACGGTACACATCACAATTCCATTTATAATGCACCTTCCGGTACATTCCGAGTTCGAGGGGATTTGGATATTAAAAATGACAAGGCTTTTGGTTCAGCGATTTCGAACTCAGGATTTTTTGTAAATCACCAAAATGGAAGTATTACTACCGATGCGCATAGAGGAGTTGTAAATGCTTCTGGAGCCGAAATAAGAAACTTCGGTTTGTGGAATACCAATAATGTCGATTCAAATAATTTTTGTTCTATTTTGAATTATGGTGTCTTTTCAAATCGACCGAAAGGGAAACTTTATGTAAGACACAGATTATATCTCCAAAGTGGTGGTTGGTTCAATAATCAAGGACATATGTTTGTCTTAGATGATATTCCACATTTAAGTCTGCTCGGACAATTCAATAATACTGGGACACTCAATGATGTGTATGACCATATGGCTGCTATCAACAATAACACAAGCTATCGTGTACACAAAATGACCGGACCATTCACAGAAGGTATACCTGTGCCTAACATATTGGATAAAGGGGCTTCTCCTGCGGCGACGGTACTCAGTTGGTATACAACCGCAGGAGGAAATACGATTGCAGGATCATACAACAGTGCGACGAATACATTCACACCGAATGCGAATGCCGTAGGCTTGACCTCTCTTTTTGTGCGTACGCGCATCAATACTGGTGGCGTTACCCGACGACATGAATTAATCGTAGAAGGAGGAATTCAAAGCAATCCTTCTCCACTGGCGCAACAGAATCAAAGCGCTAATCTCTATTCAGATGCTAATTTTTCCGTTGCCCCAAATCCAATTCACGATAGTTTTACGATCCAATCAGATAAAGAGATCGGTGATGAATTGAGATATACCATTATGAATTCGGCAGGACAATTGGAAAAGAGCGGCAGATTTTTTGCGAATGAAAATGTTATTGAGTTACCACAATATTTACCTTCTGGAATTTATTTTTTACAGGTATTGGATATGGAACGTGTACATGTAGATACGCGAATTTTAAGGGTGATTCGATGACCTTGTCTCCGCAAAAATAGGTGAAATGCAATCCTTACATTTATGCAAAACGAAAACCCGAAAGGGATAGCCACAATAGTCTTGGATCAACGTCCAAGGCTATTGTCATTGTATAAAAGTGAGTTGAATTGTAGCCACAAAACGAGCTTGATTTTTAGTAAATAATCAATTAGTATAAGACTGGAAATGCTTTTTTGGGAGAAGAAAAACTTCACACTGCAATAAAATCCTGATAGATTCTTTCCGTTTCTGGCAATGGATCAATACCAAACTCCTCTTCCAACACTTTTTTACATGCATTGTACGTCTTGATCACCTGCGGACGATTCCCCTTTTTACGATAGGCCATCATTTGTAATCGATACGCTTCTTCCCAGGTTGCATCTATGAGCAAGGCCTCTTGAGCTAGCCGTATGCTTTCCTCGGGGTTTGTCTCAAGTTTTAACTCACCCAATGAAATCATCGCATTGATGGCCAATAATTGCAATCGTTCTCTTTCCAGCGACGACCAATCTTCAAATATGCGATTGGGTAAATAAGAACCTTTGTACAGACTTGTGGCCAATTCCAGTGCTTGTATCGTTGTTTCAGTTTCACTTTGCTGGTAGTGATTGGCAATTTCTATCGCCTGATCAAAAACTTCGGAATCGATCCATACACGCTCTTCGTTGATTTGATAGGTAAGTCCCTGGCGTATGACATATTTGGTCTCTTCTCGGCTTTTACGATTAGGCTCAAGAGCCTTATTCACCCCATGATAGGCAATCTTGAAATCACGGTTTCCTTCATCCATTCCAGAATCAGGCCAGAGGCGATCTATGATTTGCTCTTTGTGGAGGCCTTTCCGGTGTCGAGATGTAATGAAAAACTGAATAAGCTGTATCGTCTTGTCTCGTCCCCAATCCTTCGCATTAATCGCTCTTCCCATGACATCTGCTGTGAATGTACCAAGGGTGTAAAATCGAAGTTCTGCCGATTCTTTAGATTGTATAAGTGCCTCAAGTGCTGGATTCATTGGATCGCTGATCTACTTTTTTTCTAATGCATCCACTTTCCTGGCCAATGAATCTATTTGCTTTGACATTTTCTGCATTAGTCCTACCATCTCTTTATAATCCGATTTGGAAACCATGCGAAGGCTATCGATTTCAATTTTTTGACTTAATTCATCACCTACATCCTTGATTTGTTCTTCGATCTGGTCCTTGATATTTCCCACCTGACCAATAGGATCTTTAATGGTGTCCATTACAACTTTTGGAGCATTATCCTTTATTTTTTTCAAAAGATCAAAACTCTTCGATAAGATGCCATCTTGCTCTTTTTCAGATTTGCCTTCAATGGAAGCAGCGGTTAAATCCTCCAGTTTTTCCTGCATAAAAGCAATGGCATTTTCGAATTCTACGAAGCTGGAATCGTCTCCGGATTGCACGTGTGATATTTTGCCTCTCCATTGCACACCAGGATTTCCGTCTTTACCTTTGAAAATCTTTTGTGTAAATCGGATCATGAAGGAGGCGGATTGATTTGCTGACATCTTTTTTAGTTATTGAGTTATTGAGTTATTGAGTTGTAGAGTTGTTTAGCAGGTCAGTTGATCAGTTGTTGGGTTTTTTAGAGGATGGTTTTTAAGGTATTCCAGATGTTTTTTGCAGCGATCTTTTGTCCTTCGGCATTGGGATGTTTTCCGTCTTGAAGAAGGAGATTTGGATTGCCCGCGACGCCGTCCAGGAAAAAAGGTACAAAGGTTACATTTTCTTTGGTGGAAATGTCTTTATAGATTTTTTCGAATTCTGTCACATAATCCTGACCCATATTTGGAGCACCTGCCATGGCACAAATTGCGATTTGTGCTTCTGGATATTTCTCTTTTACTTTAGAGACGATATTCGAAAGGTTTTCTCTTGTGTTTTCCAAAGGTAACCCTCTCAGCATGTCATTGGCACCCAATTCAAGCACAAAAACATCCACTTTAGTATTCAATACCCAATCCAATCTTTTCAAACCATCATAGGATGTATCTCCACTCAAACCTGCATTTATCACCGAATAGTTCATTCCTAATGAATCAACAATATCTTCTATGCGCGATGGGAAAGATTCGCTTTCTTCCAGTCTGTATCCGGCAGTCAGGCTATTGCCATAAAACATAATCACCTTCTTATCTTCTTTTTTAGTGGATTCATCCATTTTTTCAGCAGCTTCGACAGTTTTGACTTCCTTTTCTTTTGTAGTATTTCCATCTTTACATGATGTGAAAGAAAAAGCAAGGAATAAGAAGGAAACAAGGCTTATTTTGAAAAAAGTAGAGTTTAAAAACTTAAAACTTGATGCGGGCATGTTTT
>JBCCVV010000394.1:0-4337 GCA_039194925.1 Bacteroidota bacterium | reverse complement strand
GTAAGATATTCATTGTTGCTCTTAATAGGTATAGTTTTTACTTCTTGTGTGACTGTGAGACAAGGTGAAGTAGGAGTTAAGAGAACTCTGGGTAAATATTCAGACAAAACCTACACTGAGGGGTTAAGATTCTACAATCCACTTACATCCAAAATTGAAAAAATATCCACACGAACTGAGAATTTGGAGTTGGCATTGATGATTCCAAGTAAGGAGGGCTTGAATATCAGATCTGAGGTATCTATTCTGTACAACATCGATTCAAGAAAAGCACCTTATATTTTAAGAAACCTTGGTAAGAATTTCGAATCCAATGTGATCTTACCCGTATTCAGGTCAGCAGTGGCAGATGTGTCGGCTCGATTTTTTGCCAAAGACATGCACACCGGAGAGCGGTCTACCATAGAACGGGAAATAATGACCCATATGGATGGAAATCTTCAAGGTAAAGGCATTCGAATCGAAGCTGTGCTGTTAAAAAGTATCCAACTGCCATCCAGTCTTTCTCAGGCAATCGAAGAAAAACTCGAAGCTGAACAACAGGCGCAAAGAATGGAATTTGTACTGGATCAGGCGAGAAGAGAAGCAGAACAAAAGAGAATCGAAGCGGAAGGTATCAGAGACGCTCAAATGATTATCGCCGAAGGACTAACACCCTCTGTATTGCAATTTAAATCAATAGAAGCTTTTTTGGAATTAGCCAAATCGCCTAATACCAAGATTATCGTCTCAGACGGAGATTTACCCATAATGTTGGATGAATCCGGATCTACAAATGCTTCCAAAGTTAAAATGAGATGATCTAAAGAATAAGTGAGAGAGGCGCCTGAAACAAGTGCTTTCAAACCGAGAATCAGGATGCCTTTCTCCTGCCTAACCCATTTTCAAACCAATCAATAAATACATTATGAGATATTTCCTTGGATTTTTGTTTACTATCACCACAATAATTACAAGCGCACAGCAATTGGATCCTGGTATCCTGCTTTCCAAAAATACCTCTACTTTTCATCAAAACGCCATTGATTTATATAGTGGAATTATAGAAAGGAATCCCAGTGATGTAAAATCAATATTGCTAAGATCAGAATTGCATCGTGCACTGAATAATATGGATGCCGCCAACGCCGATGTTGAATTGGCCATGTCTATAAATCCGTACAGTTTTCTTTATTTAAGCAAGAAAGAGAGAGATAACTTTTTTGCAAAAAGGAATTACAGTTATTTCTCAGATAACTCGTCAGAAATGTTATTGAGCTTTGATAAGTCTTACATTTTGGATGAAGAATATAACAGAATTATCGCCGAAAAACTACTGACAGAAAAAACAAAACCCTTACTGGGATTGGTGTTGGTCGCTATGGAATTAAAAGATTATGAAAATGCGGAACGATTGATGAGTGCCATCAATGAAGAAGATAAAAACAGCGCAATATACCATGACCTGGCAGGTGTGCTTCTTTTGGAAAAGGGAGAAGTAGAAATGTCGATTCAACAATTCGATATAGCTATTGAAAAAGATGCACTCTTTACCATTGCCTATCACAATAGAGCCGTTGCGAATAAATTATTGAAAAACTATGACGCGGCAAGAGAAGATTTTACTACTGCATTACGCCAAAGAGCCGATCTGGCCAAAATACAATTTAGCAAGGCCAAACTACTTGAATTACAGGGGGATGTAGATGGAGCCAGATACTTCTACGAGTCTGCTATATCTACAGAAGAGGATTATGCGGAGGCACGATTGAATTATAGCGTATTGTTGAAATCTGCCGGAGAATATACCCGATCACTGATTGAAATTAATAATCTGGTTGCCGAGTTTCCTGAAGATAGCAACAATTACTATGTAAGGGGAGGATTGCACTTCATTTATGGGGAGTACTCCAAAGCGGTGAAAGATTTTGATACCTACTTAAGTTTCAACCCTGACGACTATGATGTTCTTTTCTATCGAGGGCTATGTTTGGTCCTTGATGGAAAAGTTGAGCGCGGTTGTTCGGATATCAACGTGAGTATTGAACAAGGATATGATGAGCATGATGAGTTATATCTCTTCATGTGTGAATAATAATATTTGAAATTTAAAGCGATTCTAAGAGGCTGTTTCAACGGAAATGGCCTCTTTTTTGTTTGTGTAAAGCGGTAATGGTCAATTTATTGGGAGTGTTTTTGTGAAATAATTTATGTCTTCGTGGACCACATAAAACATTTCTTAATTGATCTTTATTGAATTTATCTTAGGAAATAGGAGTTGTATCTTATTTATAATAAATTGCGATTGATTGCAGAAATGATGTTATGGCAGAAGTACTTACAATTACCGATGAGGAACAGAAAGTAATCCATAAGGCTTTTTATGATTTGCTGGAAAGTATGCAGAAAAGCCTTAAGAATGATGATAAAGAAAACCTCCAAAAGGCTTTCGAGTTGGCCAATGATGCCCATAAATATCAACGCAGAAAATCAGGAGAACCATACATCCTTCATCCAATTGAGGTAGGTAGGATTTGTTATCAGGAAATTGGTCTGGGGCCGACTGCCGTAATAAGTGCTATATTACATGATGTGGTGGAAGACACACCGGTAGAGCAAAAAGAAATCGTTGTCACATTTGGGAATAAGATTGGGAAAATCGTAGATGGACTTACTAAGATAGATGGACTTTATAACAAAGAAAATGTCAATGTAGAAAGCCCACAAGCCGAGAATTTCAAAAAAGTATTGAGTACGCTTGTAGAAGATGTACGGGTAGTTTTGATTAAGATGGCTGACCGTTTGCACAATTTGCGAACGATTGGCTCCATGCCAAAGCACAAACAGCTTAAGATTTCGGCAGAAACTTCCTATATCTTTGTTCCTTTGGCGCATAGATTGGGACTTTACAAAATAAAAACGGAGTTCCAGGATATCTGTATGAAAATTTCGGATTCGGAAACGTATCAGGATATTCGTCAAAAACTAAACGAAAGCAAAGACAGCAGAGAATCGTATGTAGAGACTTTCTTGAAACCGATTAAGGAAAAACTGGATACGACCTCTATTTCTTTTCGAACAATGGGCCGGCCCAAGGCAATTTATTCCATTTATAACAAGATAAAAACAAAACAAGTCCCATTTGAAGAAATTTACGATTTGTTTGCTGTTCGAATTATAGTGGATGTACCAATTGAGGACGAAAAAAGTGTCTGTTGGCAGGTATATTCAATCATTACCGATGTGTATCGACCTATTCCCGAACGATTGAAAGATTGGGTGACTTCACCTAAAGGGAATGGGTATGAATCTTTGCATACTACGGTGGTCGGACCAGAAGGAAGATATGTGGAAGTTCAAATCAGAAGTGAACGGATGGATGAGATTGCAGAAAAGGGATTTGCTGCGCATTGGAAATATAAAGGTGTCAATGATGATCATTCGGTTTACGATACCTGGTTGGCAAATGTTCGCGACATCTTGGATACACAACATGCGGATGCGCTGGAGTTCATGACTGATTTCAAAACGAACCTTTTTAATGAAGAAGTATATGTATTTACTCCAAATGGTGATATGAGAATACTTCCAAAAGGGGCGACTGCTCTTGATTTTGCCTTCGATATTCATACGGATATTGGGTATACGGCTATTGCCATCAAAGTAAATAACAAACTGGTTCCGATGGGGCACAAGCTCGAAAATGGAGATCAGGTAAGTGTGACCACCAATAAGAATCAAAAGCCAAACGAAGAATGGCTCAAGATGGTGGTTACCGGTAAGGCAAGGTCGAAGATCAGGTCTTCCATGAAGGAAGAAAAACGAAAACAGGGTGAGCTTGCCAAAGAAAGAATAGAACGGAAGTTAAAAAACATGAAACTCCTGTCCGAGGAGAATCTCGATTTCCTGGTAAAATACTATGGATACAAAAGCAGACCAGATCTTTATATTGCCGTGGCCACTGGAAAGGTTAAAGTGATTGATTTCAAGAGTATCGCAACTGAGAATGGTAAATTCATTGTCAAAAAAGTTGTAAAAGAAGAAGTTGAAAAAGAGACTTCTGCAAAAGAAACGAGAAGAGCGAAAAAAGCTATTCGAAACAAGTCCAATATTTTGGTGAATGGCGAACCTGTGGACCTCTACAAATACGAATTGGCTTCATGCTGTAATCCTGTGCAAGGGGATCAAATTTTTGCCTATACCAATTCGTTTAATGAATTAAAAATCCACCGTCAGAATTGTCCAAATGCGACGGATTTACTTGCTAATTACGGATATCGCGTTTTAAAGGCAGAATGGGCCAACATTGTAAGTAATAATTTTGTTGTAGATTTGAAGATAACCGGCGTGGATAGTGG
>JBCCVV010000393.1:0-4370 GCA_039194925.1 Bacteroidota bacterium | reverse complement strand
GGATCAAGCAACTGAAACAAAGTATGACTTAAGAGATTTCACAATCGATTATATAATTCAAAAATACAATGATGGTTTATTCTTTATCCCTGACTATCAAAGACAATTCATTTGGAAAGAGAAAAACAAGATTAGATTTATTGAATCTGTCCTTTTGGGGTTACCGATTCCAATGATGTTTGTAGCAGATTTGGACGACGGCCGATTAGAAATAGTTGATGGTGCTCAAAGAATACAAACCCTAGAACAATTTAAAAATGATGATCTAATTCTTAAGAATTTGAAATATTTGAATGCACTAGAAAATTTTGTTTATACTGACTTGCCTATTTCATACCAAAGAAAATTCGACACTAAAGCTTTAAGGCTTGTAGTACTAGAAGATACTACTACTATTGAAAGAAGACAAGAAATTTTTAATCGTATAAATACGAGTGCTGAAAAAGCTAAACCCTCTGAAATTAGAAGAGGTGATTTCACTTCTCCATTTATGAAATTCATAATTAAATGTTCTAAAGAACCGCTCTTTATCGAATTGTGTCCTGTAAGTGAACAACTTGTAAAAAGACGAGAAAGAGAAGAGCTAGTTCTTCGATTTTTCACTTATTCAGATAATTACAAGAA
The DNA here is from genome assembly GCA_039194925.1 of Bacteroidota bacterium. Lineage (GTDB taxonomy): Bacteria > Bacteroidota > Bacteroidia > Chitinophagales > Saprospiraceae > CAJXUU01. Next base: position 3,746 of record JBCCVV010000393.1, on the reverse strand, counting down.
ATTCAGACATGATGTTCATAAATTTCTTGATAAGTTTTTGGAAGAACATGCAGACGAATTTGATAGAGATAGATATGAAAAAGAGTTTAAAGCAATGTTGAAGTTCGTAAAGACATATTTTCCTTACGGCTTTGCGAAGAAGAAAGGATACAAGTCCACCCCTAGAGTTAGGTTTGAATCTATAGCTGTAGGAATCAACCTTGCCTTGAGACAAGACCCTACATTAATTCCATCCAAAGTAGATTGGCTAGATTCTAATGAATTTAAGAAACATACGACAACGCACGCAAGCAATTCTGGTCCAAAACTAAGAGGTCGAGTAGAATTTGTTAAAGAAAAACTTCTGTCTAAATCATGGTAGATGTAATTTCAAGATTTGAAGAAAGAGTAGTCGAAATAGATAGTTATTACAATGTCCTTGACTTATTAACTGACCCTCGTGTTGATATAGTTAAGAGATATCAACGGTATAGCAAGGTAGTCTCACTTGACAATGAGGCACTTAAAATTTTAAAGTCGACTTGTTTCCTTTTATTATACAATTTAATAGAATCTACAATTCGTGATTCATTTTCAAATTTATATGATAAGATCAATACAGAGCCTGGTAAGCACGATGACTATAATGAGCAGTTTCAGCGATTATGGTTAGACCAACATTTCAAAATAGCCGATCCGTATTCATCAAATCAGAATACATATAAAAATATTGTTTCGGAAATAATTGATAAAATCATATCGGAATCTCCATTATCTCTTGATTCTAACAAACTACCTATTAGTGGAAATCTTGATGCTCGCCGAATTCGAAAGCTATTTAGCGATCACAATATTAAGCTTAAAGTACATCATAAAGCGTTTGGAGGTGGGGAACTAAGGACTGTAAAGGACAATAGGAACGATTTAGCTCATGGTAGCATCTCGTTCACGGATTGTGGACAACAATACACTATCGGACAACTCCAAAACATTAAGAAAAGAACAATAATATATTTGCGATCAACTTTGCGATATTTGCGAAAATTTTCAGATAATAGAGGTTATGCTGCAATATGAATTAAAGTTGGATAGTACTTTTGTCAAGGATTGGATTGAAAACTTTCAAGTCAAATCAAACATATTTTCAAAAAACAAGGAGTTAAATATTGTTGATATCTATTCAGGTTGCGGAGGGATGACGCTTGGTGCGTTAGCAGCATCAGTTCATAATAAAACAAATTTTAACATTGAATTAGCAATAGATTTTAATAAAGAGTCGCATAATGTTTATTTACAAAATTTCCAGGAATATTCAACCCGAATTATCAATGATGATATAAAAAACCTTTTTGATAAAAGAAGAAAAAACTATCAACCTACAATTAACCATTCTAGAGTTGATATATTATTCGCGGGACCGCCATGCCAAGGACATTCTGACCTGAACAATTCTACAAGGAGAAACGATGATAGAAATCAACTTTATCATTATTCAATTAAAGCTATTGAAACCTATAGTCCTGAAATAGTAATTATTGAAAACGTAGCCGGCGTAATACACTCTAAAGAAAAGGTAGTTCAAAAAACAAAATGTTTCCTCAAAAAGAATGATTATTATCTTAAAGAGATGACTATAAACTTTCAAAGCTTAGGTATACCACAAAAAAGGGAAAGACATATATTAATCGCATCTAAGAATGAGTCATTTATCAACTCAATTATTGAATCCAAAAGATTAACTAGAGTTCAATTGTACGATTTTATTGTAGAATATGAAGACCAAGAAAGCACAGAAAATTTACTTCTTAAACCTACAAAAGTTTCAAAGGATAACAGAAATAGAATTGACTACTTATTCAAAGAGGAACTATATGATCTTCCTAACCATATGAGGCCATCATGCCACCGGGATAAAGAACATTCATATAAATCATGCTATGGCCGATTAAGATACAATGAAGCCTCTCAAACTATCACTTCTGGATTCGGCTCAATGGGTCAAGGAAGATATGTCCACCCTACAAAAAAACGTACAATACTTGCAATAGAAGCAGCAAGAATTCAAGGTTTCCCAAAATCCTTCAGTTTCGAAAACGTACAGACAATGACTTCTCTAAGAAAGATGATAGCCAATGCTGTCCCACCTCAATTAACTTATTTTATTGCTGATAAGTACTTGAAATTGAAAGAAAAGCAAAAGGAACAACGAGCTGTAACAAGCTGTATGACATCATAAGCTATCGCTTACGTTTCATACAGCAAAACCGTTAAGGTCAATACAAAAATTAAAAATGAAATTAATTACACTAGTCTTCATTATTGTAATGCCAACAATAATAATAAGTCAATCGTCTAGTCCACCTAATCAAGATAGAAGTTGGGATGTGGATAACATGCATATCAACGATGAATTTACATTCCTTGATAGTGATTTATGGGTTATTAATCCGAACTCAGTGGGGCAAGAAATTTACCAATCTAATCTAATTCAAATTGATCAGTCCGGGACAGGAACATTGAACTTAATAATGAGAAAAGTCCAGTTACCAGATGGTACTTTTAAATATTTTTCTGGTGGAGTTACAACAGGTGATCATACAAATCAAAAAGGTTTTAATAATCCATTTGGTTATTATGAAATTAGATGTAAGACACCAAAAGGTAAAGGTTTATGGCCAGCTTTTTGGTTATACAGCAGGGATCCATATGATTGCAATTGCATTGATCCGTTAACTGGACAAATGGAAAGAAGGGTTGAAGAAATTGATATACTTGAAAATCCTGACATGGGCAATCCAAATAGTAACCCAGAATGGAACACAGATAACTATCTTGGTTATAACTGGCATAATTCAAACGAAAATTGTGAAATTTATTCCAAAAGCTCTGAAGTAGTTGGGCAAGCAGCTATGCCTCATGAAATTTTAATCCCAAATTCAAATACGACAGATTCATATCATACATATGCACTTGAATGGTTGCCAGGGGTTTTGATTTTTTATTTTGATGATACTCCCGTGGCTCATTCATTTTACAATTCAAATATTCCAAAATGTAATAGAAAAGAAATAATAATAACAAATCAAGTTCAACACAATGGCAATATATACTCGCCAGATAGTGAAGGAAAAATTACTCCAAATGAATCAATTTTCTCAATTGACTATTTGAGGGTTTATAGATTGAAATTTGACGGCATAAATATTAACTCGAGAATTTACAATCAAAGCGATTTGGATTTATTCGATTTCAATCTAAAGAAAAGTATTACAATCAATCCTACTTCCAATATAGTTCTTCCTGTTAATTCAAAAATTACATTACGTGCTACAGACAAAATAACAATACAAAAAAACTTTCTAATTCCTTTGGGCTCTGAATTTAGAGCCATAGTCCATAAGGCTCCACCAATTCAACTAGGACCTGCATATTAAATCTTACAACAAAAATAATCATGAAAATAATACTCATATTATTTCTTTTTACTTTAAGCAATAGTTCTCTATTTGGACAAATTCAATTACTTGATAACGGCAATATAGGATTAGGTACATTAATGCCAAAAGAACAAGTTCAAATTGGCAATTGGTTAACTTTTCATGATGGAGGTTCAAAAGTTATTGGATGTAACTTTCATTTCGATAACAATCAAAACCTTAGATTAAATGATGGTTTTTCGCAAGCACTATATATGGGAGGGAATGGGTTATCAATACGAACCGCCTCTTTTGGTCTTACAAATTCAATTATCAATTGGAAATCGATGT
>JBCCVV010000392.1:0-4402 GCA_039194925.1 Bacteroidota bacterium | reverse complement strand
CTAAAAATTAATTGATACCAGTATTAGATTTTTTATATGTGCTTTCCAATCATTATTTCCATACGAATAGCTTTTTTTCAATGAATGACGTATTGGTCTTAAGAAGGAAGGATGTAATAGAATTATTTATTAAGATTATGAAATAGAATTTATAATGCCCTTGCCAATTAACAATTACTAAATACAAACTAATGGTAAAAAAGAGAGAATTAATTGATAGGGAAGTTTTTTTTGGAAACCCTAAAATTGCTGCAGGTAACATTTCACCGGATGGTAAGAAAATTGCATTTATGCAAACGTATAATGGGATTATGAATCTTTTTGTCAAAGAAGTTAATGAGCCATTCGAAAAAGCAAAGGTACTCACCAAGAGTAAATCTCCGATTCTTGGTTATTTCTGGACGAGAGACTCAAACTACATTTTATACGTCAACGATAAAAATGGAGATGAAAACATGAATATCTTTAGTGTAGATCCATCGCTGGAATGGGGCACGGATTCAAATCGTAACCTTACTCCGCTTAAGGAAGTAAATGTGCGGATCTACAAAGTGAGTCGAAAAAATCCAGACCTATTATGGGTAGGTATTAATGATAGAGATAAAGCGTGGCACGATCTCTATCAACTGAAAATAAGTACGCAAGAGCTAACCCTTTTATATCAAAATGAAGAACGCATCACAGGCTGGGATTTTGACTGGGACGAAAATATTCGGTTGGCCTATCGAAGCGATGAGAATGGTTTTTCTGAAATTTTATTGGCGAAAAATCTAAAGGAATTCAAACTTATCTACAAAACCAACCTGGAGGAAAATGCTTACATTGAAGGTTGGGATCCTGAAAATAAAAACGCTTATTTAGTCTCGAATAAGGGGGATGTTGACCTCTCAACGCTCTATTTATTTGATGTCGATACGGGTAGTATAGAAAAAATTGAGAGTGATCCTAAAAAAGAAGTTGATTTTGGCGGATTGGTATTGCATCGGGATACTCGCGAAATACTCGCTACGGTATATGTGGCGGATAAAGTACAACGCTACTGGCGTAATAAGGATTGGGAGTCCATGTATGCCAAGTTTGAATTGCAATTTCCAAATCGACAAATTAGTATTACCAGCTCTACCGAGGATTATAAAAAGTTACTTATAGCAGTAGGGGGAGATCGATATGCCTCAGAGGTTTGGATGTTTGATACTGAAAATGATGCATTTCTTTTTCAATATACTGCCCGACCGGAGCTGAAAGCAGTTGAAGATCGACTTTCACCAATGCTACCCATTCATTACAAAAGTAGTGACGGTCTTAAAATCACTGGATATCTTACCATGCCTGTTTCCGCTGCAGAAAAAAAGCATCTTCCTTGCGTAATATTAGTCCATGGCGGTCCAAAAGGACCTCGAGATTATTGGGGTTTTGATGGCAAAGTACAGTTTTTGTGCGATCGTGGATATGCTGTGTTGCAACCAAACTTCAGAGCCAGCGGTGGATTTGGTAAAGCTTTTCTCAATGCAGGGAACAAGCAATGGGGAAGGTTGATGCAGGACGATATTACGTGGGGCGCAAAATACCTGATCGAAAACGGAATCGCCGATCCGGACCGAATCGCTATAATGGGAGGAAGTTATGGGGGATACGCCACCCTTGCTGGACTGGCCTTTACGCCTGATTTATATGCTTGTGGAGTAGATATCGTAGGGCCAAGTAATCTATTTACCCTTTTGGAAAGTATTCCGCCCTATTGGGAGGCTGGACGAAAATGGCTTTATGAGATGACAGGAGATCCTGAAACAGAAGAGGGGAGAGCATTACTCAAAGCGGCTAGTCCTTTATTTTCAGCTTCGAAGATTGTAAAACCTCTTCTTATTGCTCAAGGGGCGAATGACCCGAGAGTGAAGAAGGCCGAGTCCGATCAAATTGTTGATGCACTAAAGACGAATAGCCAGCCGGTAACATATTTATTGGCCGAAGATGAAGGACATGGATTCAGAAAGCCACTAAACAGGATGGCACTGCACGCTGAAGTTGAAAAATTCTTTGCCACGCATTTGGGAGGGGAGTATCAAAAGGAGGTTGCAGAAGAAGTTGGAGAAACAATCGAAATACTGTTGCAGGAATGATAAAATGAGCAAGGAATCGAATGAATGTAGATTCTTTTTTTTCAATTTATTGGTAAGCTTTCTCCTGACCTAGTTCTTTTATTAATAGGTAATAAAAAACGGCTCTATACTTTGCCTTGTTGGCTTTCCCCATGGAATCAATAACGTTGGCTATAGCTTCATCCAATTTTGGTCCATCGGCCAAGCCTAACTTCTTAATCAAAAAGTTATTCCTTACCCGCGCCATCTCATCGGGGTCAGAACTGGAAACTTTGCTGGCATCAGCCCTGTAAATGTTTGGTCCTATTCCTTTAGTTACAGCTGCAAGCAACTCTTTGTCTACGTTTTTTAGACCCAGTTTCTCAGTCATGTTGGTATAGTAACCATCAACCATTTCCTGAAATTTTGACATACTAGTTTGTTTTGTTGTCTAATTGAATCTTTGCAGATTGACTACAAAATCAATAGCCACTGCAAGGAGTTCTAAGGTAGCCAATTATTTTTAAGCCATTGATAGATATGCGCCCGTTTTAAAAACGTATGTCACTACGTTTCTTCCTTTAGCAACAATTAATCGAATTATAATTAATACTACTTTGAGAGATTAAGGTAAAAAGAGAGAAATATGGATTCTTGAAGTTGGACAGTTGATTTTGAATTGTGAAAATTCTAAAACTCAAGAGCTAATGCTTGGAGATTTTTCAAATTTAGGCGGTTGTGCGGTTCCGCGATTGAGCAAAAAATCCTAATTACTCTTATTTGTTAAAATGTCTTAAAGTAGAATTAACTCACTTTTAAGTAAGATTTAAAATTTTTTCGATTTACTACTTTTTCGATGATCTCACTTACTTTTTTGCTTTCCGTAAGAAATCCATCGTGACCTAGATCCGATGATATTTCAATGTATTCTGAATTGGGTACGAACTCCGCTATTTTCTTTTGTTCTGTAGTGGGAAACAAAAAATCAGTATCAATGCCAATAATCGTTGTGTCCGCTTTGATGGTTGACAGTGCCTTGCCAATACTGCCACGATTGCGTCCCACATTATGACTATCCATTGCTTTTGACAGCAACCAATACGAAAAAGCATTAAAACGTTTTACCAGCTTTTGCCCTTGATAGCGTTGATACGATGATGCTCTGAAATTGTCTAGTCTATAGTCGGCATCACTTTGTGTATTGTTGTACCCTGTACCTGTTCTGTAGCTAAGAAGTGCTATAGATCTGGCTGCCAACATTCCCTTACTACCGGCATCATCCCGATTTTCTATCCAGGATTGATCAGCCTCAATTGCCAGTCGTTGACTTTCATTAAAAGCAATGGCATATGGAGAGTGTTGTGCATTCGTTGCGATGAGAACCAACTTTTGAATTTTGTCGGATTCAATTATCGACCATTCCATAGCTTGTTGACCACCCAGGCTAGCTCCAAGTAAGGTGTTTATGGTGTCTATTTCAAGGTGGTTTTTGAGTTCAATAAAGCTTCTGACAATATCACGATTTGATAAAGCTGGAAATGAATGATAGTATTTCTTACCAGTGCTTGGATTGATTTCCAAAGGATTAGTGCTGCCATAATGGGAACCTAGTGCGTTCGCGCAGACTATGAAGTGCTCTTCCGGATTAATTACCTTATCATTACCGACGACTCCCGGCCACCACTCTGTCGGATCAGAATTAGCCGTCAAGGCATGTATAATCCAAATGACATTCGACTTATCCGAATTAAGTGTGCCAAACGTTTGATAAGCAAGCCTGAACCCAGGGAGAGACTCCCCAGATTCAAGTTCAAAATATCGATCAGATTTGAAATATTTTACTTCTGACATTTCTTCATTCTTATAATGTGCTGGATGCGACTTCTGATTCCGTCACGTCTTCCTTTTTAGCAATGCTTTCAAAAGCGTACAACAGATCAGTTTTGATGTCATCAATGTGTTCTATACCAACAGATAACCTAAGCTGTGTAGGAAATACTCCCGCTTTAATTTGCTCCGCTTCGGACAATTGTTGGTGCGTAGTTGCTGACGGTTGGATGATCAATGTTTTTGCATCCCCAACATTGGCTAAATGACTTATCAATTGTAGATTGTCAATGAATTTTTCAGCATCTTCTTTTTCTCCTTTGATGATGAAGGAAAGTACTCCTCCAAAACCGTTTTTAAGGTATTTTTTGGCTAGCTGATTGTAAGGACTGGATGCCAAACCGGGGTAATTGACGGATTCAACTTGTGGATGAATTGACAACCAATGTGCTAACTCGAAAGCATTAGCAATCGTGCCAATGTTGTTGACGACTTCGTCG
>JBCCVV010000391.1:0-4403 GCA_039194925.1 Bacteroidota bacterium | reverse complement strand
TATTTTTTTTCATATGTATAATTTTGCTATTTTTGATTCAGAATATAAGAAACTAGAAAACTACCAACCATCAAATTATGTCAAATCCAGTCACCAAAAGATTCATTGAGTGCCACGACAGGTTGAAGGAAGAAAAAAGGGTCGCTTCTTCTCGTCAATTTGCCTTTGCAATCGATACCGCACCGCAAAGTCTCAACCAGGTCTTAAAAGGAAAACGTGATGTTACAGTAATGAACGTAATGGCATTGGTAGATAAATTTGATGTAAGCGCAGAATACCTTATGGCCGGTTATGGTCCCATGTTCAAAACAGATTCCCAAACCCAATCACCGAAAAAAGAAAATAAAATCATGTATGTACCGATAGAGGCGCATGCAGGATATTGCGATCAATTTCATGAGACGATTTCAATAGACGAATTAGAATTTTTCTCAGTACCAGGCTATCAACCAAGTTATGGAGAGCATCGGTGTTTCGATGTCGCAGGAGACAGTATGGAACCCACCCTTTTTGGCGGCGATAAAATCGTGTGCTCGCTCGTTTCTCCTGATAATCTTTACAGCAACATCAGAGACAATTATGTCTATGTAGTAATTACCAATGGCGACATTTTCGTAAAAAGAGTAGTAAACCTTCTTAGAAAAAGTGGAACGATCCTTATGAAATCGGACAACAACTCCGGTGACAACTTCTACCCCACTATGGAAGTAGAAGGGCATGAAATCAATGAAATATGGAAGGTGAATCTCAAAATTTCACCTTTTATGCCAAACCCCGCAAATGTTCGAAACGCCTTCCACAAAGAAATTCATAGTTTGAAAGAAACGATCAAAAAACAAGACGAGAGCCTAGCAACTATGAATAAGTCGTTGGAATGCTTATTGAGAAAAAGCCGATAAAGTTAGTCGACGCTTAAAATTGTCATTTCAAACAAATTCATTTCTTACTACCGATAGTGTGATGTATCTGTAGTGTAAAAGCCCCTAACTAAAGGTTCCCAACGATCATTATAACTTCTTTCTTCACTAGGGATATTCAGAAGTAATCTAACTTTCAAAAACGTGAAGGACTAAATTAGAATCAGAGGTAAAAAGAAGCGTAGCCCTGACTGGGTTGTGGGGGACCGACTGAACTCATAGAGTGGCGACGATAGTCGACAAAGGAGGAAACACGTAAGTGAAGGGTCGCCTCCCATCTACCGCTGCTTGCCACGCCTAAGCGTGGTTCCTTCGCTTGATAGCTACCGCTATCACATCTTGAAGATGATCGCTCACTCCCATTGCAGGGCTGCATTAGCCAGTCTTGATTTTTTTGGTTCTGCTTTTTTATCAAGAAAAAATAGAACGCCCAGCCGGCGAGGCGAAAGTAAATAAATAACTTCCATTACCTCGATTTCAACCAAAATACCATAAAAATGGGGTGTTTTCTCAATACTAATTCAGTGTTAGGTTACTTTATTTCTTCGTAAATAGTTGATTTTTAAGATATTGCAGCTATTAGCGTAAAAGGGATTTACTTATGAATATCCCTTCACTAACTTTGCGATTAAAAGTCAACATGTAGTATGGAAAAATGTCTGTAGTACGAATTAATAAGCCATGCGATTCTTGCTAATCTAAGCTCCTATTTTAGGGAGGAAAATTTCCGCCATCATACATCGTACACTCCCCCCACCATAGTACTCTATTGTACTGATATCTATATTGATCAATTGAGTTTTTGAAGAAAGCAATTCGATCTGAGATTCGGTGAGTGAATTATAAGCCGTTTGTGACATTACCAGAAATGTCTGCCCTGTATCATTTCTCACTTGAAGCATATTCCCCGCAAAAGCTTCCATTTGATCATAACTTATGTCTACGATTTCTTTTCCCGTAGTACTCAGCACATCTTCCAATTCTTTTAACTCATCAGGGTTTTGAATACTTTCTTTACACAAAACTGCAAAATTCTCGCCTATCGCCATCATAACATTGGTGTGATAAATGGGCATTCCATTTCTATCCACAGCATGAAACACAACTCGCTCGTATTCCACCAGTACACAGAACTTATCAATCAATCGTGCATCCGTACGTTGACTCAAACAAGCATAAACAATTTTGTGATCCCGATCAAACAACATGCTCCCGGTTCCCTCCAGAAACATCCCTTCTTCTTCATAGTGCTCAAACGTGTATCGACGACCGACCTTGAAAGACTTGCCCACTTCATCAATTATCTCTTCTCTTCGTTCTATTCGGCGATTTGGTGCAAACATAGGATAAGTGATAACTGCCGAATTCACATGAAATGAAATCCAATTGTTTGGAAATATGGCATCTGGTTTTTTGGGAGCGTTCGTATCTTCAATTACCACAATATGGATTCCGTTTGATCTTAGGGTTTCCACCATCCTGTCAAACTCATCTCTTGCTTTTTGGGCAATATCTTTTGACGATTCTCCTTTGTCGTCGGATTGAAATGCATTGTTGCCTGCCGTCTGCTCATTAAAGCCAAAATTGGCGGGACGAATCATTAGTATGCTGTTAGTCGTAGTACTCATGGATGTTCTAAAATTTGGGACGAAAATATATTTTTGGAGGGAATATTTTAATCAATCCGCATAAAAAGATGTGCAATGTTTTCTCAGCGCGAACAATCCAAAATTGAGGCATTTTATTTAAATCATTAATATCTGATAATCAGACATTTACCAAACTATAATTCGTGTAAATTATACACTATCATTTTGTGCTTTCTGTCAAAAAACGACAGCCCAAGGATGACTACAGCATTAGAAAAGTATTAAAGTCATCAACGCAAATTCGGACTCTTAAATATGACCTTTTATTACCAAGGTCTTAAATCGCTTATCTTAACTACGGAATCCAAACAATGAACTTATTCCTTTCTTGTAAGTCTTTGCCTCTTATCGTACAAACATCAATGCATCTTCCGTAGAGTGTTCTTCTGAAAACCGATAATTTTCATAATCAAAACCCGGCAATAAAGACACATCATCAATACGGTTTTTTACGATATAACGCGCCATCAAGCCTCTGGCCTTTTTGGCAAAAAACGATTTGAATTTTAGTTCACCATTCTCTTCTTCCCGAAAGTTCACATCAATAACCTTGGCCTTCAATTTTTTTAAATCAACAGCTTTGAAGTACTCTTTTGAGGCAAGATTGATAATTACTTCCGAGCCTTGTTCACTCAATTCCTTATTCAACGCCTTACTGAGTGTATTGCCCCAATAGTGATACAAATTGGTTCCCTTCTTGTTTTCCAGCTTTGTTCCCATTTCCAAGCGATACGGCTGCATACGATCAAATGGAAGCAATATCCCATACAGACCGCTCAAAATACGGATATGCACATTGGCAAATTTCAAATCTTCATCGTCAAGTGTGGCCGAATCCAACCCGACGTAGACATCTCCCTTAAATGCAGTAATAGCGGATTTAGAATTTTCATCCGTATATTCCTTCATATAATTCCGATACCTCGCTCTATTCAATTTTGCCAAATCGTCGCTGATGTGCATAAGGCTTTTAATCTCATCAACCGATTTCTTTTTGAGAATTCGGATTAAACGATTCGCGTCCAATGCAAATTGCGGAATAGAAAGATCTGCAATTCTTTCAGGGGTGTCATAATCCAATGTCTTTGCTGGAGACAGAAGTGTGATCATTAGTTCAAATTATTTTAGAAGTGTAAATACCTGTTATTTTATTTTCGTCAAAGTAAAAAATGACTTTTAGAATACCCCGACAATAGCTTTCCATATCAAACAAAAAAAATCCTGACAAGTTTTACACTTATCAGGACTATATATTTTACTATTATCCTTATCGCCTAGTTTCCTCCTCCTTTCAAAATGTTTGGAGCACTTGCTGGCACACTTTCATCTTCTTCCGGTTTAAGGATATTTCCAACAACTTTAATTACATGTGGATCGCCACCTTCATTGGTCGTAATTTTTACAGTTTTGTTGATTTTACCCAATCTGTTTGTAGCATATCTTATTTCAATTTCAGCTTCTTCTCCTGGCATGATTGGCTCTTTTGGCCAAGTAGGTACAGTACATCCACAAGATCCTCTTGCATTTTTAATGACTAAAGGCTCAGTTCCCGTGTTCGAAAACTTTAATGTTCTTAATGGCTCACCGTGTTGTTTAAGCGTACCATAATCTACCGTATTTGACTCCAAAGTCATTATTGGACCTCCTTCGGCTTGCTCTACTTTCTCTATTTTAATCGGCTCGTTATTTTGCGCTACAGCTACCATGCTAAAAGCAGCCAAGAGAAAAGACAAAAGGATAAATTTTTTCATTGATTATAATTTTAAAATATTTAATTCTTAGTTTATTAATGATCGCTACAAAAATAAACAATAATCTCGAATATGTAAGACCACAT
>JBCCVV010000390.1:0-4418 GCA_039194925.1 Bacteroidota bacterium | reverse complement strand
GTGTGGATAAACACCTTCAAAGGTTTTGGTGGCAGGCCCCTCTAGCCAAATATCAGAGTAATTCTGTTCATCTAATTTTTTGAAATATACCTTGAGGTTTCCTCCCTTAGTGGCAATAGAAATTGGACTTTGGTATTCTTTTGCTCTCAATTTATGAATGGCCAGCGCCGATGCTGTCACACCAGTACCACATGAAAAAGTTTCATCCTCTACTCCTCTTTCATAAGTAGCCACAACAATGCCATTGGGCCTACATTCAAGGAAATTCACGTTGATACCTTCCTCGGCATACTGTTCTGAATATCGTATTAGCGCACCTTTCGTTTTGACATTGACATCTGCTACGTTTTCTACTTGTATCACGTAATGAGGAGATCCCGTATTCAAAACCAACGCATTCCCGTCGCTTGAAATGGTATTGACATCGCCCATCTTAAGTCTGATATGCTTACTCTCTAAGACAAGAGCTTCATGTTCTCCATCGATTGCTAAAAATGAACAATCTTTTTCAAACAAACCAAGACTGTGCGCAAATTGCACGATACATCGTCCTCCATTGCCACACATACTACTTTGATTTCCATCAGAATTAAAATAGACCATCTGGAAATCATATTTCTCAATATTTCTTAACAAAATCAATCCGTCAGCTCCAATACCAAACCTTCTATCGCACATGCTATGAATAAGTTCAACATTGTGAACGTCAAAATTTTCTTCTCTATCATCTATAATGACAAAGTCATTTCCAGTCCCATGATATTTAGTAAACGGAATGCGCACGGTTAAATAGTTATGTTAAATCTTAGTGACTCCTTTATGATCTTCGTGAACATTAAGGTTTAATACTACCCACAACAGAAATCACAAGGAAGCACCAAGATATACTACTGTTATTCCCTAGTCCATGAATGGATATCTATAATCTGAAGGTGGCACAAAAGTCTCCTTTATTGTTCTTGGAGAAACCCACCTATTTAAGTTCAATAGGGATCCAGCTTTGTCATTCGTTCCAGAAGCACGTCCCCCACCGAAAGGTTGTTGTCCAACAACTGCGCCGGTAGGTTTGTCATTGATATAAAAATTTCCTGCTGCATTTCGCAATTTGTCAATGGCTACCATTGTTGCGTATCGATCATTGGAAAAAATAGAACCGGTAAGCGCATAGGGTGATGTTTCATCAACAATATCCAGTATTTCCTCGTACCTCTCATCTTCATAAACATAGATCGTCAATACAGGGCCAAAAATTTCCTCACACATCGTAAGGAACTTCGGATTCGTAGTCACAGCTACCGTCGGACTAATATAATACCCCTCTGTTTTGTCATAAGTTCCACCGGCAATGATTTCTGCATCATCAGATGCTTTGATCCTATCGATATAGCCACTAATACTATCAAATGCCTTTTCATTGATGACTGCATTGATAAAGTTGCTGAAATCTTGTGGAGAACCAATCTTAAAACTTGAGATATCATCAATCAATTTGGTTTTGACATTATCCCATAAAGATTGTGGAATATATGCTCTCGAAGCTGCACTACATTTTTGACCTTGAAACTCAAATGCACCTCTTGACAAGGCAGTAGCCACTTGAAGTGCATTGGATGACGGATGTGCAACAACAAAATCCTTCCCACCTGTCTCTCCTACAATTCTGGGATATGATTTGTATTTAGCGATATTATTTCCAATTGTTTTCCATAAGTGTTGAAATACTCCCGTACTTCCTGTAAAATGTAATCCGGCAAAATCAGGATGATTAAATATGACATCTCCAGCTGTAGGTCCACTAACGAAAACCAAATTTATTACTCCCGGTGGCAACCCTGCAGCTTCGAAAACTTCCATAATTACTTGAGCAGAATAGATTTGAGATTCAGCAGGTTTCCAGACAACAGTATTACCAAGCATTGCTGGGGCTCCTCCCAAATTGGCAGCAATGGATGTAAAATTAAACGGCGTAAGCGCAAAAATAAATCCCTCTAATGGACGATATTCCAATCGATTCCATACGCCTGGTGAAGATTCAGGTTGTTGAGCATACATTTCTTTCATAAACTGTACATTAAATCGAAGAAAATCGCACCACTCACAAACAGCGTCTATTTCAGCTTGATAAATATTTTTCGATTGGGCCAACATGGTTGCAGCGTTCATTCTTGCTCTGAATGGTCCAGAAAGCAAGTCTGCAGCTCGTAAAAAGATAGCCGCTCTATCTTGCCATGGCATATTTGCCCATGCATCTTTCGCCGCCAGCGCAGCATCAATAGCATCCTGCACATGACTGGCATCACCCTCCGAAAACTCTCCAATTACTGCCCTCAATTCGTGAGGAGGGCGAATTTCATGCTTTTTTGAAGTTCTCACTTTTTCACCACCGATATGCATTGGAATATCCATATGTCCGTGTAACATTGCAAAATATGTTTCCTCTGCAGCAACTCTTTCTGGAGTGCCAGGTGCATAAGTTAATACAGGTTCATTGACTGCCACAGGGACATCGAAATAAGCGTTTGACATTTTATATTGTATTTTTTGTTAGGATTTTAAAGAATGATGAGACCCAAAAACATTAGTATTGAGAACGAATGTCTTCAGCCATATAATCAGGTACAAATGTAGAAATATCTCCTTTTCCTTTTATGATTTCTCTGACTATTGTTGAGCTGATATGGGAATATTCTGGTTTAGAAATAAAAAACAAGGTTTCAACGCTATCCCCGATAATATTGTTTAATTGTGATATGGTTTTTTCATAGTCAAAATCAGAGGCATTTCGCAAACCACGAACGATGTATTGAGCGTTTTCCTTTTTGCAATAGTTAACAGTTAACCCTTGAAAACTACCAACTGAAATAGTATCATCATCCATAAAGACTCGATCCAGCCATTCCATCCTTTTTTCCAGGGAAAACAATCCTTTTTTAGCAGAGTTGATACCAACCGCAACTATTATTTTATCAAAAAGCGGTGCAAATCGTCTAACCAGATCAATATGACCATTTGTAATTGGATCAAAGGAACCAGGGAAAACAGCTATTTTCATTTGACTATCTTATGTAAATCAAATGTACTCTTTGCTAATCATTTTTCAATTATGATTGCTATATAAATATTCACTCCGTTACTCAAATTCGATCAAAGCACTGATAAAACATATCGATTTAACTAAAAAGTACACTTTCTAACTTTTCTAACTCCCTAGGTACATCCTCTCCACTATTTCTGGGAAATCTACAGAGGCAGACTGTATTAACTTTCTTGAAATCTCATTCATGTTTTTTTGCCATACCAAATAGAGTGCTCCACAGGTTTCTCATTTTTTTACAATCCGCTATCCCTTCTTTAATCCCAAGACCAACCAAACTTCAATCTCAACCCTACCACTGGTGAAGAAAAGTCATTATCGTCCAGACCGTTGGCATCAACATCCGTTACAAATCTATATCCTCCTTCGAGGCCAAGTCTAAACCATCTAAAAACATTTAATTCAACACCTACACTAGGTTCAAAAACAGTCACCTTGTCAACTTGTTCTTCATTGATCTCGAGTGAACCTCTTCCACCTTTGGCATATATTACCGGATGGATAGATTTAAAACTGTTAAACGTATAGCCTAATACTAAGTCATTTCCTCCGATCTGAGCTTTATCGCCATTTTCCAAGTCTGTTCCACTTCCATAACCTGACCATCCAATTAGAAAATCATTGTTGATCTCAAATAAAAAATATCCAGAGTTATTCAAACTAAAATTATTATCAAATTCTACCAGACCGTTCGTGGATCCACCCCAAAACCCTGTAAAATCTATGCTTGAATTTCGAAATAATGTCTCTTCTCTGTTTTGTGAAAATGCAATTGATGTGATGAATACCGCGTAAAATAAAATAAGTGTAAACTTTTTCATAGTCATTGTTTTCTAAGCATTTAGGTTACTTATTCAATGACGATAAAATTTGCACAAAGTTGCAATTTAATCCAACTAACAAATTTTCGATTTAACTCTCTTTCTACTTTCAATACAAATGAATAGTTTACATTTTATTCAATTTTCATTTAACCTCCAAAGAAAATTGAATATAAATACCTTCCCGGATAAAAGGTAAATCCACCAGCAATTAGAATTGCACCGACATACAACAAAATCATACTTCTTTTATGAGAAGAAACTCTTCCATTTTTAATAGATAAATAGGAATACGGAACTACAAAAATGGTCAAAAAACTAAGACTATGTATCCAACCAAAGTGATTATATATTCTTGGTCCCACTTCAGCTGGCATAAATAAGGTTACAGCAGCTGTGAATGTCATCAAAACCATATAAATCTTACCCAATTTTTTATGATGAGCTGTTCCTTTTTTGATGAGCAGAATAATAGTACCTAAAACAAAGCAAGGAATGACAGT
>JBCCVV010000389.1:0-4464 GCA_039194925.1 Bacteroidota bacterium | reverse complement strand
CGGAGAAGCTTTTTCCAATTCATATATTTTCAAAGTAGCCAAGAAGGAAAAGCACTTAAAGACCAGAATTAATGAAATCGTTACTATAACTAAAGGGAAGAAAGTGGTTCATATGGGATTTTGCGATCACATCCCTTTGATAGAGAAAAAAATCAATTCCAATCATTGGTTGCATAATGAATTGTTGAAAAATTGTGAAAAATGCATTGGTATAGATATAGATCAAGTGGCAGTGGATCATATCAAGACTAACTATTCCATTCCAGATATTTACTGTCATGATATATTGTCGAGAGATTTATTACCAGCTATTGTGAATGATCGCTATGATTACTTTGTTCTTGGTGAAATTTTGGAGCACATAGATAATCCGATCGCTTTTCTGGCAAAAATCAAAGAGAATTATGGAAGCTATTTTGATAATATAATTATATCCGTACCGAATGCATTGAGTTACCACAATTTTAAAAACACTTTCAAGGGCATTGAGCAATTGAATACGGATCATCGATATTGGTTTACGCCATATACGCTGGCTAAGATCATTACCAGGGCAGGATATCGATTGGATGAATTTGCACTATGTCAGTATTACGAAGGAAATGGTCCTTTGAAAAGGATAATGTATCGTAGATTTCCGCTTTTAAGACATTGTTTAATGCTTACGGCTTCTACCAAATAGGAAGGATGTTTTATCCGAAGGAAAGTTTTGTCATCTTAAAAGGATCTACCCCTCCTCCAATCGGCGGTGTTTCGATTCATGTGAGTAGGTTGTCAAATGTACTTACCAAGAGTGGGGTTGAGCATAGAATTTGGGACACCTCCATCGGTACTGTTTCCTATTATACGAATCTATTCAAAATCTTATTTTCAAGGTTTCCAAAGAATACCATCTTACATTTACATTCTATCTATTGGAAACACTTATTGGTAGTATTGCTTATAAGTTATCTCAAACCTTTTAAAATATATCTTACCAATCACAACATATGGGCCATTGATAAAAAATTTAAACTGATAAGCTTCCTTTTACGCAAATTACAACCTCGACTTTCCAAACTTTTATATGTTAATCCGGGTACACCGGAAAAATATAAAGAAGCCAATATAGAAATTTCTAAGTTTAACGAAAGGATAAGTCCATTTTTACCACCAAATCTAGATGAGAAGGATGAAATTTTCAATGCATACAGCGATAAGATAAAAAGATTTTTAGCGGAAAAATCTCCGATTCTTATTGCTAATGCGCACAAAATCGTCTTCTTAAATGATGTAGATCTTTATGGGTTTGATATGTGCACAGCTGCCCTTCCTTCATTACTCTCCAGATTCCCTGACTTGGGGTTAATTTTTGCCATAGGCGATGTTACCGACCACAACGATTATATCATGAAAAAAATGGAAGAGATGGAAAAATCTTCGATTTCAGATTCATTTTTACTGGTATATCCTCAAATTACGATTTGGCCGCTTATCGCAGAATCAGATGTAATGTTAAGACCTACATCGACCGATGGTAGTGCTATAAGTATTGATGAAGCACTTTATTTGGGAACAAAGGTATTAGCAAGTGATGCTACTGCCAGACAGAAAGGCACAGCAATATTTAAAAATCGGGATCAATCGGATTTTATAAAAAAGATCATAAAAATATTAGATAATGCGACAGTTGGTAATTAGGAAAGGTAGGGTAATCACAGAAGATATACCAGCACCGATGATGGGTGACAAAGAGGTGAAAATCAGGGTAAGGTATAGTTGTGTGTCGTCTGGAACCGAAAACGCTACGGTAAAAAGTTCCGGTAAACCATTGCTGGTAAGAGCAAAAGAAAAACCGGAAAAGGTCAAAAAAGTACTGAATCAGGTTCTTGAAGATGGGATAAAAGAGACGTTATCCATGGTTAAAAATGAACTAAATGCTGGTTCTCCTTCTGGTTATTCCGTAAGTGGTGAAGTTATAGCCATCGGTTCGAAAGTAATGAATTTTTCGGTAGGAGATTTGGTTGCAGCAGCGGGTTCAAGCGCAAATCACGCTGAAATCGTGAGCGTACCTGAAATGTTGGTTTCGAAAGTGGACAATGAATCTTTGTTATTGGAATCATCATCAGTAGCTTTAGGGGCCATTGCGATGCACGGAATAAGAAGAGCAGATCTAAGAATTGGCGAATTTTGCCTTGTTATAGGTACTGGAATTATTGGACTTATTTCAATTCAAATATTATCAAAGGCGGGTGTACGTGTATTCGCTGTTGACGTCGATCAACAAAAACTGGAATTGGCAAAAAAATTTGGCGCTGAACAATGTCTTTTGGCCAACGACCAATTGGAAACGAAAGCCAGGTTTTGGTCAAATGGTTATGGCGTAGACACTGTCTTATTCACCGCTGCCACCCAAAGCAGTGACACTCTAAATCAAGCGTTTCGGTGTTGTAGAAAAAAAGGTAAAGTCGTCTTAGTTGGAGTATCGGGAATGCAAATAAATCGATCGGACATTTATAGAGATGAAATTGATTTTGAGATTTCGACATCTTATGGACCCGGAAGATATGATTCTAATTACGAAGAAAATGGACAAGATTATCCGATAGCATACGTGAGATGGACAGAGGGCAGGAACATGGCGGAGTATCTACGATTAATTAAAAATAGAACGGTAGACCTTAGTCAATTAGTTACAGGAGTATACCCGATTGACGATGCGCAAAAAGCCTACAGTAGAACACCAGAATCATTAAATTTGATCAATATCATTGAATACACAGGTAGAAATGATCAAAGTCGCGCAAGTAGCTCAGAACCAACAAAGCGCATAAAGAATAAGGTCAATGTGGCGATTATTGGTGCTGGGTCATTTGCAAAAAATATGATTGCTCCAAACTTAAGAAAACTAAAAGCTTATTATAATTTGGTTGTGGTCTGCTCTCGTACGGGTATTAAAGCAAAAGAACTTGCCACGAATTTTGACGTGCAGCGCTATTCAACAGATGTAGATGAAGTACTGGAAAACGAATCCATTGATCTAGTCATAATCACAACGAGACACGGAAGTCATGGAGAATTGGTCTTGAAGGCTCTTAAAGCGGGAAAACATGTTTTCGTTGAAAAACCTTTGGCCACAGATATTCAAGAAGTCAGAATGATTCAAGAGTTAGCCAGTGGTCCTGCTAGTAATCGCTTGTTGGTTGTAGGATTTAATAGACGTTTTTCTAAATACATTAAAGAGATTAAAAAAGCTATCGACAAACGAAATAGCCCTTTGCTGGTCACGTATAGAATGAATGCTGGTTTTGTTCCTTACGATAGCTGGATACACAAGGATGGTGGAAGAATCGTTGGTGAAGCATGCCATATTGTTGATTTGATGACGTATCTCACGGGAAGCAAAATAAATTCAGTTAGTGTAGAATCAATAAATGGCAATAGCGCTTCAGTAAATAAATCAGATAATAAATCTTTTACCCTTAAGTATGAGGACGGTTCAATAGCGGTGATCCATTATTTCGCGATAGGAAGCAAAGCATTATCAAAAGAGTATATGGAGGTACATTTTGATCAACAATCCATCATTTTGGATAACTATAAAACGATGACTTCTTATGACAGCGAAGTGCCTCCAATGACTACGAGAAAAAGTGAAAAAGGACATATGGAGTTATTGGAATATGTCGGGAAGTACCTTTTGGGTATATCAGATCAATTGCCCATTCACTTGGAAGATATTTTTGAGACATCATATGCCACATTAAGTATAGCCAATGAATAAGAAGTTTTCGGACAGCTTCGAACGATTGGGCCGCTGGATTGATACCAACGGATATGCCGGATATGATCCATATGATGTAAAAGGCATAAAGCCAGTAATCAAGTTGGCTAAACTGGGGAATAGGTACAAAATTTTTGAAATCATCAGAGAAATCTTCTACGAGTTATTTTTGATGTTTCCAGTATTTTTCAGAAAGGTCTTCCGTATAACAAAAAAGGAAAATGCCAAAGCGATCGGCTTGATGACATCATCATTTATTGATTTGTATCAAATGAACCCCTCTCCACCTTTAGAAGAAAAAATCTCAAAAGGCTTTGCTTGGTTAAAAGAGAATAAAGTGGTATTTAATGGAGGAATTGGTTGGGGGTATCCTTTTGATTGGCAGTCCAGTCAATTTATTCCTGCTCTCACACCAAATGGTATTGTGACAACTGCTGTGGCGGAGGCGTATTGGAAAAAATATAAAATGGATGGAGATGAAGAGGCACTTTCTTTCTGTGTTTCTATTGCAAAATTCCTTTTTAGTCTGCCCAAACATCATCAAGATGATGAAAGATTGTGCTTTTCCTATACACCATTATTTGTAAATCGAGTTCATAATCTTAATCTATTTGTAGCCGAACACCTGTTGAAAGTAGGAATGGAAATTTCGAATCAAGAGTATATCGATACCGCATTAAAAGCTGTGAATTTTAATGCGG
>JBCCVV010000388.1:0-4510 GCA_039194925.1 Bacteroidota bacterium | reverse complement strand
TTGAAAAACGGTGCTTCCGGATCTTTGTTAATCACAACGATTGTCTTGCTGTTATTCACGCCAGCTAATTGCTGAATGTCACCAGAAATACCCGCTGCGATGTATAAGTTTGGACGAATTGCTACACCTGTTTGTCCTACATGTTCGTGGTGAGGTCTCCAACCTGTATCTGCTACTGGACGAGAACAAGCCGTAGTCGCTCCCAATGCTTCTGCTAAATCTTCAATGATTCCCCAATTCTCTGGTCCTTTCATTCCTCTACCTGCTGAAACTACTAATTCTGCTTCTGGTAATGGCACCGTACCTTCTTCTCTCTTTACTTCTATCACTTTGACAGAAGAATCTGGAATTGTAACTTCTATAGATTCTATATCAATAGTTGTTCCAATTTTTTCTGGTTTAAATGAGTTTCCTGATAAAGATAATATTCTTTTTTCAGTGTTTACAAAAAATTCTGCAATTGCTTTTCCTGAAAACACAGATTTCTTAACTGAAAAGCCATTAGTAAAGTCTGGAACTGCTATTACTCCTGACACAGAACCCGCAGATAATCTCGCTGACAATCTTCCTAAAAGTGATTTACCCGAAGAAGAATGCGCTAACACTATCGTTTTTGCTCCTACATTCTCTACGACTTGACCTATCACAGAAGTATACACTAAACCGTCAAACTGGTCCAGGGTTTCATCAGAAATTTGAATCACTCTATCTGCTCCATATTCTCCCAAAGATCCAGCATTCTCGACATTCCCCAACACAAGGGCGATGCAAGAAGTACCTTCGGCTTCTGCGATTTTCTTACCGTAAAAAACACATTCTAATGCAGCTTTTTTTATTTTATTACTTTGCGTTTCTGCATACACTAATACCGCCATTTTGTCTCTTTTATTGTTTAAATAACTTTAGCCTCTTCATGAAGCAACTTTACCAACTCGTCCATATTTTCAGGATCGATCATTTTTACACCGGATTTGCCTTCCGGCAGGCTGTAACTTACTACAGATACCGGATTCGCAATCTCGACAGGTTCAACAACTTTTAAAGGCTTCCTTTTGGACATCATGATCCCTTTCATGTTCGCAATTCGCTGTTCTGCAAGTCCCTTTGCTGCCGAAAGCACAAATGATCCTGAAATTTCTGAAACTTCGATTCCTCCTTCTATATCTCTGGATACAATGGCTTTATCTCCATCATAGTCCAGATTACTCACATAAGAGGCAAAGGGAAGATTAAGCATCTCGGCAACCATCGCTCCTACTTCTGACCCATTATAATCAATGGTTTCTTTGCCAAAAAAGATCATATCATAATTCTCTTCTTTGGCAAAATTTGCGATTTGTGCTGCAGTAACATAGGCACTTTCAGGATTTGTATTGATGCGCACAGCATCATCAGCACCTAGTGCCAGCCCTTTTCGAATAATAATGTCGTTCGCTGCCAATCCTACGTTCAAAACGGTAACGGTACCTCCTTTCGATTCTTTGAGCTCCAAAGCCCGTACCAGTGCATACCACTCGTCGTAGGGATTCATTATAAATTGAACTCCGTCAGTGACGAACTCCGTGTTGTCATCAGTAAAAGCAATCTTTGCCGTTGTTTCGGGAGTTTTACTGATACAGACTAATAACTTCATACTTGTATTTTATCTGAAATTAGATGTAATGCTGACCAAAAATAAACAGAAATAAGTGCTTTTGGTTTTGTTCGAATTCAATTTTTCTCAACTAGCAAAAAGCACAATTTATTTTACTTATTTTGGCAATTTCTTGTAAAGAATCACAAAGATAATTTCTTTGTTAAGAAATTATACTCAGAGTTAAAAAAATAAATAACTGAGTATAAATTTGGCTTCTACTTGTCATCAGATTCAAAAACTTAGTACCATGAAAAAAAACAGAATCGACTCTTTGCTCGCATTTCTAAAGGATGACCCTGACGATAGTTTCGTGCGTTTTGCGCTGGCAAAAGAATATGAAAAAATGGGCACATTGAAAAAAGCCCTTGACACCTACATGGATTTAAAAAAAATGGATCCGGGCTATATAGGCCTATACTATCATTTGGGTGGACTGTACGAATTATTACATGAAAAAGAGAATGCCTTAAAGGTCTACGAAGAAGGTATCACACTTGCCAAAAAAATTGCAGATTTTCATGCGTTGTCCGAATTACACAATGCAAAAATGAACCTGGAAATTGAATGAATCTTTAATTCAACCCAATAGACTTACCACATAAGACTTTTTACGGACAGAAACCGGAACGATGTCCTTGTTTTTCATCTGGATATAGCCTCCTTCAGTTTTTACGTAGGCTTGAACGTGAGTCATGTTGATGAGATGAGATTGATGAACGCGTACAAATCCGGAATCGCTAAACATTTTATCATACTCCTTTAATGTCTTGGTGATCAACAACTTGGACCCATCCTCAAAATAGAAATACGTATAATTGGTCATAGCTTCCAGACGCACAATATCTTTTAATTCTGAAACCACAATTTTGTCCGACGTATGCAAGGCAACTCGCTCAAGTTTGGAACCCTCTTTCATGCTCTGCTTCAATATATCGAGCTGATCGGTACCGATTTTTCTTTTTTCGGCCATTTTAGCCACTGCATTCTTTAACAATTCCGGATCAACAGGTTTGAGCAAATAATCCACTGCGGAATATTGAAATGCCTTAAGCGCATACCCCTCTCTAGCGGTTACAAAGATCACAGAATCCAAACTACCCGGAAGAATATCCAACAAATCAAAACCATCACCATCTTCCATTTCAATATCAAGAAACAGAATATCCGGTTTCTCGTTTTTTAATAATTTGGCCCCGCTAAGAACGCCATCTGCTTCACCGATAACTTCTACATTCGGACAATAATCCGCTAAGTCTGCCTTTAAAGAAGCTCTGGCCAACTCCATATCATCAATTATGATTGCGCTTAATGTATCGGACATCGTTTTCTCGTTTTTATTTATTGTAGTAACTTGAGTATTCAATATAAGCGGCGGCTGTTCCTTTTATAAAATAATCTATCATTTCCTCTTTCAACGGTTTGATCTGTTTGGCCGGAATACCGGCATACAAATATCCTGACTTTAGCACCGTGCCGCTCGTAACCACTGCTCCTGCGGCTACGACAACATTGGATTCCACAACTGCATCATCCAACACAATTGCCCCCATCCCAATAAGTACATTATCATGAATACAACATCCATGAATGATAGCTCGATGACCAATCGAAACGTTGTTGCCAATAATAGTATCTCCTCTTCCTGTCGTACCATGCACTATACTGGCATCTTGGATATTGACACGATTTCCAATACGAATCTTATTAACATCGCCTCGAATGACTACTTGAAACCAAATACTACATTCTTCCCCGAAAATCACATCTCCCGTAATGGTTGCATTTTCTGCCGCCCATGTAGATTCGGGAATAATCGGCGCTGTCCCATTCACTTCAATGATCGGCATCTTAGGATTTATTGTGTGAAATAGGAGTCAATTTGTAACCTTCCTTTTTTAAAAGATTGATGACTCCTTTGTCTCCTGCCAGATGTCCGGCTCCCACAGCAAAGAACGTTGGCATCTCAGCCATCATCTTTTTCATCCCACTAATCCATGCTTGATTTCGCTTACTTAATAATACATCTTCATATTCTGAGAGCTGTTCATCTTCATCGCTGATCATGGATACCATGTCACTGATTTTCTGGTCTTTGTACATCTGTGTCATCATTTCAAAATCACTACCTTCAGTATCGCCTTTTTTGATAGTCTCAACCAGCATTTCCGCTTGTGCGGTATATGGGATAGAATCAAATACGCTCATTTGAAATTCAATGGTTTCCAACCCTCCAACAGATTTATTTGCATTTTTTGCCATGTCCAAAAATTCCATTTCGTAGGACTTCATAGATCCCGATTGTAATCCCATTGGGTCCATATCCCCCGAAGCGAAAACGGTTAAAAACATAGGTTTCATTCGCTCTAACATCATTAATGGTAGTCCCAGTTCTTTGAAATGCGCTTCAACCAATTTATAATCTTCTTCGCTTATGAGATCCGCCAACGTTTTATTGTCCTTCATAAATGCCTTATTCATCATACCCATCATTGCGCCCATATCGCTCATTTCATTCATATCTATTTCGAACACCATTTTTTTGGAATTATCAATCGCTGCTAATGTTCCATTTGGTAAAAAATAATCATCCGCATCGATTAAATGAATTGTTCCAAACAGGTAAGAAGGTGTTGTAAGTCCATTTCCGTCAATCTTCCAAAGCAATGCATTTTCCAAAGGCTGATCCATCTGAATCTCACTTCCGTCCACCATAGTCTCCTTAGTGGTCTTACAAGAAGTTGCGAAAAATACGATCGCCAAAAAAGCGAAAACAATAGGTTTTAATTTATAGGTCATTGATACTTATTTATTCTATATTATGCTAAAATTTATTCTGAAGGAAAAAAGAAAACATACTTACAAATTATTTTTCTT
>JBCCVV010000387.1:0-4558 GCA_039194925.1 Bacteroidota bacterium | reverse complement strand
ATTAAATTTCTGTTTTGCACACTTTTAATTTTTATTATGAATATTTTTGTAGCTAAACTTAATTACAGAACTACCAAAGATTCACTAGAGGATCTATTTTCTAATTACGGACAAGTAAGCAGTTGTAAAATCATCATGGATCGTGAAACCGGAAGATCTAAAGGGTACGGATTCGTTGAAATGGAGAACGATGATGAAGGAAGAGAAGCAATTGCGGAGCTAAACGATTTTGAGTTCGAAGGTCAGAATATCGTTGTAAAAGAATCCAAGCCTAAAAGTGATGGTGGCGGGTACAACAGATCTCGAGGCAATGATCGTGGAGGATACAACCGAGGTGGATACAATAACAGATACTAGAGAGTAATTACATGTAAAAGACAACCTGCCGGTGTAATTATCGGCGGGTTTTTTATTTCATTTTGTTGCCATTATCTTTTCTTTTATCTAGCGATAAATTGCTGAAAAAAAAGCATTCAATTCTTTCGCAATATGAAAATGAAATGTACTTTTGCAGTCGCTTGATGAAAGACATTATAGCTATCGGAGGAGTGGCAGAGCTGGTTTAATGCACCGGTCTTGAAAACCGGCGTGCCTTTACGGGCACCGGGGGTTCGAATCCCTCCTCCTCCGCAGAGAGCTAATTTTATTGGTTCAAACTAAAGAAGGTTAAAATAATGCAAGTTCGCTTGTAGTTGTTTTAACCTTTTTTCGTTTATGAGCGATAGCGAAGCAAGAAAATTAGTTTCGACCCCGGAAGTAAAGGGATCGATGAAATCAATCCCTCCTCCTCCGCAGAGAATCAAATGAATTATTCAAATTAAAAGAAGGTTTAAAATTCAAATTCGTTTGTGATTTTAAGCCTTTCTTTATTTCTGATGGAGAGTGAACTTAGACATTTGATTTTGAGTTTCGGAGAATGAGGGTTCAATATTTTTAATCCTGACTGCCCGATTTATTTTTAAACCCCGGAGACGCTAAGGGCACGAGAATTTTACTAAAATTAATTAACCCATTTCAGGGACGGACATCAATTGTACATCGTACATTATCAATTGTACATTATCAATTACTTTAACATTGCATTAAAACAAAGAACAGAAGCAAATGCCCATTTTTGTGTTACTTAATTAATCTAATACCGTCCAAAAGATATGAAATCGATACTTATTGTCTTTATAACTGTTTTTAGCTTTTCTTTTGTCGCAGCACAAAAGACTGGTTTGGAACTTACTTTTGAAAAAGAACACATTGAATTGGGCGAAGTTAAAAAAGGCGAAAAAAGAACATTTAAGTACACATTTACAAACACTGGTACCGAAACCGTTGAAATTGCTATCGTATCCGGTTGCGATTGCACTACCCTGGACTGGACTCGCGGTGAAATAAAATCCGGAGAAAAAGGAATAATCGACGTCATCTTTGACAGCACCGAAAAAGAAGCTTCTGAAACCGTTGACGTAGATCTTTATCTCAAAAACATTAATCCAAAATCTGATAGTCAATATTTGTTTGTCCTGGATTACACCTTTGAGCTAGTACAATAGTCTCCTGAATTCTTAATCTCGAGTTTAGCTTAAAATCCAATTTAGACATGGAATGATGACTCTTACAAATTGTCAATTATCCATTATCAATTGTCCATTAAAAAAAATTCCCTCCCCAAATCCTACCGTTCCCTCAATAAATTGACCATTGCCTATTCTGCTTTGGTGACAAGCATTTGTTGACTCTATATTGCGGTTGTAATTGATAATCAATGCACGACAAAACAATATGAGACATTGATATCAACTGTTAAGATTGGATCTTCGGAATACTTTGGACATCCCCCTTTTAAGATCAAATACTAGTTAGGATCATTGGCAAAAAGGAAGACACCCAGAAGCGACAGTTTCAAGTATCATCCCATCCATCACAACCGGCAATTTTGCCAATTAAAAGTTTAAAACATTATAATCATGAAAAATTTAATTTATCTGATCCTACCTGCACTTTTGTTAGTAGTTACTTCATGCAGCGATAAAGCTGAGCTTGAGGAAAACAATGCAGAATTCAAATTCCAAAAAGAGCTAACCATTAGCGATGAAGATGGAAACTATGCCGACATTGTCGTTCATGCCAATTCAGAAGAATTACTTTCTGACTACACACGAGAAGCATTCACCCTGGAAACAACTACTCAAACGTTCACACAATCAAATAATCTTGCGGACGTCGAATTTGAAGAATCAGCCGAGGACGATGAAGTGGAAGAAGGAGAAGTTTTTGTTTTGGTCACGAATTACAATTTGGATCCGAGTATCACTGGGTTTAGCGTTCGATACAAATTTGACGCTCTTTTGAATGAAGGGATTACCACCCGAGCTACTACTTCTTACACATCTTATGGATCTTCAGGGACTAACGGCGCATATGCTGCCTATACGGCACAAACCTGTAACAAAGAATATTTAAAAGTATCACTTAAGAAGAAAAACAGCTCCATTAGCCTGTTCTGGAACACATTGGGTTCAACAGAACTCCATAGTGTTGGTGATAACTGGTCTTGGAGCAGCACGACAACCTACCACAAGTATAAATTAAAGTTTGTATCTAAAGAGTCATGCGGAGGAACCATAGGGATTTGGTACTACTGGTTGACTTAAGAAATAGATGAAATCAACATCCTAATCCGAATTTAAGTAGCGAGAGCACCTTGTCAATTGATGAGGTGCTTTTGGCTTTATTCCGTGGTAATTCTCAAAAAATGATTTCATCCATAATGACATAAACATTTTCCCCAACTAAGTAGAATATTCGGTATAATAGCGGGTTTGATATGGATAATTGTCCATTTCCAATCTTACATGATCTTGTTGAATCATCTGATTCATAGAATCGTACGTTAGTTTCAATTTTTCGATTACCACATCATCTTCTGTGGTTGTTTCAGAGATGAGATTATTTCTTGCGTCATATTCCGATGCGATGATTGTCATCTTTTCCTTTTCAATATCCCATACCTCCTCTTTAATACATCTATCTTTAGAATCATAAGAATAGGTCACCTCCATTCTTTTTACTTCTCCTATAAAATATCTGTTGACAATAAGATTCTGTCTGCTATCATATTCAAATTCTTCCAGTTGATAATCTTCGGAGGAATCCTTTGTATCATCCGGATAAAAATCGCGTGTTATCCTCTCAATCATCTCCCAATTTTTATTGAGCTTAATTGTTTCTTCTCGAAATTTAAAATTCTGATCATCAATGTATTCTATTATTTTTTCATTTCCATTAATGGTTACTCTCTCTTCTCCCAGAAATGAATTTTCTTCATCTGTTACTAAGGTAAGGACTATTTCACCATTTTCATTGTACTGATACCTCGTGATTATTTCAGCCCCACTATCGTATATCACTTTTTCTCCAAGCAATTGCCGCCCTTTATAGGAATAGTACTTTTCCTCAACCGTCTTCAATTCATAATTGAGAATCTTGTGATACATCAGTTGTTTTTCTTCATATTGCATTTCTTCATGGGTGAGAAGGCTGCCGTTTTCGTGATAGGAAATTCGATTGACCAGATCCATATAATCATCATAAATCTCTTCCCAGATAACGTATTTTTCAAATTCCTGGCCTTCGACAACCCGACAAAATATCGATTTAATTTTCATGTAATAAGGTTTAGTTGAGACTAAAATGCCGCACCTCTGAGAGGGAGTACTAAAGTCAATATCGCAAAAACTAAATTTGCTCATTAATTACTTCCACCAGAAGTTATCACAATATAATAATACTCCTATATTTGCGTAGTAATTGGCCACGTAGTTCAACTGGATAGAATATCGGATTTCGGCTCCGAGGGTTGAGGGTTCGAATCCTTCCGTGGTCACTAGAATGTTTTCAAAAAATTACAAATGGTTGTTAATATTATGATTTTCAGCCATTTATGATTTTAGGAATTTTATTTAAACGTAAATAATTGCAATACTCGCGGGAATGATTCGGGAATCTCACACCTAACTAATTGACTTACAGCCCGTAACGCTATCACAGTTTTATATTCAATTGACTTTGATTGTATACCTATCGTACTATTTGTGGTAAGTAATTTTTAACCATTTCAAATCAATTGTCATATGAAACAACCACATTTCAACTCTTTCGCAATTCTATTTGTGCCCAGAATTAGCAAAAAACCTAAGGACCAATTTCTTCCACCTCTTTTGCCAAGAGTAATCTTTTTAATCGATAAAAAATTTCATTTGCCAAGAGGATTGAAAATACATCAAAAGCCTTAATTTTTACGAATCATAATAAAGACTAGTAAAATCATGATCAACGCAGTTTGATGAAACTAGGCTATCGATTTTCTAGTTTGAAATTGGTTCAATACCAGACTGAGTTTAGCTTCTTTGAAACCATGTTCTTTAAAGAGTCGTATTACTTCATTTTAATCGAATTGCTTCAGGCTAAGATCTTTTACCCCATATGGCTAAGAAAATAATTCATTGGTGAAGAAGAATTTTTGTT
This sequence comes from Bacteroidota bacterium, assembly GCA_039194925.1. Classification (GTDB taxonomy): domain Bacteria; phylum Bacteroidota; class Bacteroidia; order Chitinophagales; family Saprospiraceae; genus CAJXUU01. Next base: position 40 of record JBCCVV010000387.1, on the reverse strand, counting down.
GAGATTTTTCGGATTACCAAAGTCCTCTATTAAAATGCTT
>JBCCVV010000386.1:0-4585 GCA_039194925.1 Bacteroidota bacterium | reverse complement strand
TTATGTTTTCTGCCAAAAGGAAAATATTTTTCAAAGGCACTTCCACTTCCACAATAAGAAATCTGAAATCAATAAATTTTTCAAAGAAATTTGTTAACCATTTTCGGGTTTCAGGAATGTTTCCACGATAATGAATTACATATTTTCTCAATTGATAAATGGCTTGATGTCTTAAGCTGTCATTTTCACTATTTCCAAAATTTTCATAAAATTCATCGTTGAGCAGTTCCAAAATTTGTGGACTTAATTCATCTTTTTGGCGATTGGAATATTTTATCAACGTGAGTAGTAATTCTTCTTTTAATTGACGTTGAGAACCTAAAGGCCAGAAGTCGATCAACCGTTCGTAGGTTAGCGCCTGTGCAATCCAATTTTCCAGTGATTTAAAATCCTTGTTTTGCAATGCAAAAATTAGTAAACTTTGAATGACTTCTTTTGCATCTTCACTATGGCTATTAGTATTATCCTCGTTACCAATACGTAAAGGATCAGAATCCTCTTGTTCCTGGTCAAATAAAAAATATGCAATTACTAATTCCGACATATAGTCGGGGAAATAATAGAAAATTAAATACGGCAATTCAGTTGCGAGCAATTCCTTTTTTATGAAATGGATCAATTGAATGTTGGGGTTTTGAACCATGCGCAGGCGTTTAACGAGTCGAAATAAAACACCAGCGGTATCTTGTACTTTTTGGCCGTGATAGGGTAAGGGCGTCGTGGAAAGAGAGCGCCTTCGTTCATTAGATAAATGATTGAATACCCATACCAAATTGGGGTAATTGCGGATTAGAATTTCATCATTTCTCTCAATCTTCTCTTTTTTTACAATGATGAGGAAGTATGAGATGCTCACTATTTCATCTTCATCCAAGTATCGCAATAGATTTGCTCTATTTTCCTCCATCGCATGATCATTTTTTACCTTAGGGCTGTACCAACTTTTGATATCTTTAAATTTCGAAGATTCATGAGAAAATTGACTCAGCATGCTGCTCTTGCTTACTAAGTTGATGTTATGCATATCGGTGGAGCAGAATACAAAGCTAAATTGATTGAGAAATTCATCATGAGCTATTTGGTATTGAATTTCATCCCACCTTTCTTTGGTCACATGCCTTTTGAGATGTACACAAATTCCGAGATGGCAGTTCAAATTGTTTTCAGGGTCAAATACACCATTGATAGCATATTCGTCTAAAACATTAAGTAAAGGGGTAAGCAATGATTTGTTGACCCATTGATGAGACTCAGATTGTTTTTTAAAAAAGACGCTAAATTTTCTTCGAACCACCTCTTTAATATCTTCTTCCTCTATAAAAAACCATAGCTTTTTTCGCAGTGTATTGATCGCTTTTTCATCCTCAAAGAAATTGCGAAATTGAGCTTCAAGAATGATTTGTTCCGTATGCATCAACATTTTCCACACCTTTACCAAATCTCCAAAAATGAATTCAATAAATCTGTGTCTATTTAGACCAACATACATACTTGGATATATCCCCTCGGTGAAGGTCCCCTGTTCCGTACTTTTAAATAGCTTCCAATCATTGTATCCTCTTTCCTCGGCATTGAGGATTGATACCGGATCAAAGTGAAAGTAGTTGGGATAGGAGAGTCCTGCAGAAGAAATTTCATGGATCAGTGTGTGACTGGAAAGAGCGTGATAATAGTGTTCATTATTGCCATGTTTTCCTTGATACATTCCAATTACTATATTGGTTCCAGAAATTACCACTGGTGCACCACTAAAACCTGGATAAAGCTTAATCTCATGAAGTTGCAAAAATTTGTAGTCCAATTTACCGGTATGTGATTCCAAATTTCCGGCAACCCCTTCTCTTTGTTGAAACTCTTGCAAATCGTTTGGTTTTCCTATCAAGCTGACCTTGGTGTTTTTTAGTTCCAAAAAGGATCGTAATTGGAACGGCAACACATCAATTGGAGGATCAATAACCTCCAATAATGCAAAATCGCCTTGCTCTTTTGGACTAAAACACGATCTTAAAAGAGTGGAAGCATACAAGTACTTATCCTCTAGAATACGAATTTTTACTAAGCTTCGGTATGATTCATCTTCCAAATGACTCAACAAATTATGGGCACACGTGAGGATGTGTTTTTTTGTAATGAAAAAGCCCATTCCGATCTCAAATGATTCATCGTCTTCTCTTCCACCTAATATATGAACAATACTTCCTTTCAACTTCAGGGATTGTTTTCAGAAACCATTCCATTTCATCTTTACTTCTACGGAAGCTTCACCCGTGGCATCAGCTATGTATATTTTACCCGTAGCACTAAAACCACATTTCATTGTAATTTCAAATTCATCCGGCTTTTTGGATTCCATATCATTTATATTGCTGATAATAAATTCAGGGAGTTTTACGAGAGGTATCAGCATTTTCTTAAGGGAAGCTTCCGATTTGGCTACTAGAAAATCTCCGGCTTTTGAAAAAAGTCTGTTATGATATTCCAAGTTGGCATCGGCATCAGAATTGCACTCAATTAATATGGTATCTTCCGAATCGGGGAGTTTAAATTCAATTAGTCGTTTCATTTATTTTGTTGATAGATCATTAGCCGTTAATATATCAAAAATTAAACGACCTAAAGTTAATTTAACGTAGAAATACTTAGATTTTACGTAAAAGTACTGATCGATAATCATTGCTGAAAGCACAAAAATTTACGAGAAAATAGGCCAACGATTCAATATACTGAGATAAAGAATAGTAACTACACGGCCATATGATTAATCCTATCATCGTGATGTATTTTGTCATCATTAAATATAAAAAACATTGGGAGGCTTTTTTATTCGTTCGTTGAGGTCAATTTCTTATCTTATACCAATGGAAACGATAGTTAATTTATGTTGGGCGTTAGCTGTCTTCATTATTCCCGGAATATTCTTTTTAATTGGAGTAGAAAGATTGGCCACGCATAAAGCTAAAAGTGGGTATTACTTTTTGTTTTCAATCAGTTGGTTCATGACATTTCTTTTTGGAGTTATGTTTTTTGGAGGGGAGCAGGAGAGTGAAGTATTGTTAGGTTTTCCCATTTTTGCGATTATCTTATTTGGGTCTGTGAGGAGGATGTATGACAAATCATTTTTTCCAGCCCTTAGGGTTACAAAAAACGGTGAAAGAGCTTTTAATCTGATATACAAGAAGATATTTGTTGGATTTATGGTATTTATTTTAACGTCATTTTTTTGCCTACTTGTATTGGGAGTAGAACCTTCACCGACATTAAAGATTGGAGGAGTGTTTAGTGTTTTTTCAATCGTTATTCATATAATTTCTAATGATGTTTAGAAAGCAGAGAAAGTCTTTAGCTGAAAAGCAACACATCATTTTCTGTTTCTATCGCAGTAATGCCACAAAAACTTGTCGACTACCCGATTAATGAAGGCCTCTTTGGGTATGGGTTTTGCCGGAAATCCATCTTTGACATACGCATAATGGTGTACTGAAATATCCTCCAACCCTTGAGCTAACGCATACGATTTTATCTTTTCGAATACAGCAGCAAATTTGGCAAAATCATTTTTCCATTCGGATTGTTTGTACCCTAACTCCAATCCTTTGGATAGTTGAGAGATCGACCATATTGCATTTTGATCAAGCATTCGAAATGCAATTGGATTGATTAAAGTAGCATATTTAGAAAGCATGGATAAATGGTGAAATTTTCTGCCTTTTTTATTTAGGGTAGTTGTCAGCGGTAAGTGATCGGTGATGGTGGATATTTTACCGTTTAGCACTTCCTCGTGAAACTCAGAACGCATGAGCTTCGCTAAAATAGCCTTTCTTTCGGTTGTTTTTACAAATTTGAAAACGGAATACTTGTTGGAAAACTCAATAAATTTTTCTTCATAAGATGACGTATCTTCTTGATATGCGCTTTTGCCTTGCTTAAACAAGTTGTGATACTCATAATCTCTCATTATCCACCAATGGATGGCATCCAAGGAGGCATGTGCTATAAGTTCTTTGTTGAAGTCTTTCATGATTGGAAAATGGGGTATGGTTCACAATTGGCAATTCATATATTCCAAAAATTTATTAGTAATTACTTTTATTGGAAGCACAATAGATGAAGTTACGCAAATTTCCTTGACCCAGCCCAACCTGAATTTCGAATAAGCCCCAAACGCAAAGAGGGTATGTATGGTATCTTGATATGAATAAAAGTTATATTTGGAGGAAAAAAATTAAATCATTTCAACAATGTATAAACAAGGATGTAGCATTATATTTTTCACTGAAGATAAGGATCAGGTTGAATTCTTATTTTTTTTAAGAGATAATAAAGACGAGATTCCTTATCCCAATACATGGGATTTACTTGGTGGTAATCTAGAAGAAAATGAAAGTCCAGAAGATTGTATAACTAGAGAAATGTGGGAAGAAATAGGAATTGTTCTTTCTGAGTTTAAAAAATTTCGTGCCGTGGAATTTCTCGATAGATTAGAGCATACTTTTTACAAAAGAGTACAAAAAAACTTTTTAGGATCTTATAACGAAAATAATATAATCTTGAAGCGGCCCAACGAAGGACAATTACTCAAATGGTT
>JBCCVV010000385.1:0-4594 GCA_039194925.1 Bacteroidota bacterium | reverse complement strand
TTATGCTTTCCAAAAATGTCCTTCCACCGGCTACCTAACATTTAATGGTAATGTAACCAAGCTATACTATTTCAAAGATTATGTGGAAGAAAAGAAATACGAAAATTTTAGAGATGGGTATTTGAAAAAATTAGAAACCAATAGCAATACCATTTCTTTTCTACATGATAATGAATACAAATTTTTGAACTCAACTATTATTAAATCCGGGGACCAGACAAGAACATATTCTTATACGTATCCTAAATTAAGTGATCCGAATACAGCTCTGGCACTTAATCACATGTATGATCTTCGTTTGACTACAAGTATTGATGGTGGTCAAGGTGGTGGATCAAGAATCGATTATACCTATGGTCCTAACATTATAGTTCCTGAAAAATACTACACTCAAAAAACAGATGGGGAGTGGAAGCTCGTGCAGGAGTTATTCTATGATGATACCAATGATACGTATCCGGATAGGATAAAGGAGAATACCCGTCCAGGAAACCTAAACCTCACTTGGGGAACAGGCGGTAAAGCAGGGTTATTGGAATTAATGACTTATTATAATCAAATATGGGATTATGGTTACAATAATGTCCGTCAATTGGAAAGTATTACAGATCATAATGATATGACTTCTACTTTTACCTATGATGATCTAGGAAGACTCAATTACTCCTCCTTAAATAACGGAAGACTAAACAATACCTACACCTATAATTATGGATTGATTGATGGAGGTGTAAATGAAATAACCAATCAATTCGCTGGAACTGATGGTACAGGATACAACAGTGTCATGATCTACGATGGTCTAGGGCGAGAGGTCACAAATACAAAACAAAATTATTTAGATGGTGGTGGAGATTTGGTTATACGTACGACGTATGATAACCTGGGGCGCGTGAAAACTGTAAATGATCCAACCACAGGAGGCCTTTCAAAGAATAATTATGAAAAGTCTCCACTAAATATAATAGAAGAATTCCAACCTGCAGGAACCAATAAATCAATATACTATGGACATCAAATTGAAGATAATAATTTTGTAGTTGAGACTACGGATGAAGATGGAATTGTGACAAAGCAATTCACAGATATTTTTGGAAGAACTACCAAGACAGTTAATGGGATGGGTTTTGAAACTACCTATGATTACAATAGTAGAGACCAAATACTATTTATCCATCCTCCTGGTGATGGTAGCAGCTACAGCTATACGTACTATTCTGACGGTCTATTGGATAATAAGTTTATTCCAGATAAAGGAATCCATTCTTATGTCTATGATCAATATGATAATATTGACACGGAGACTTTACCAAATGGCAAAGTTGTAGATTATAGTTTTCATGGTACATACAACAACTTTCTTATGACCAAGATTTTAGATGGTGGCACTGTGTTAGAAGAGTATATACCGTATACAGATTATCACCAGGATTTTATTGGTGAAGAAAAGTACTCGATACACACAAATTTTGGTGCTTTGGGACAGCGGTATGAAATTATTAATACCTCAGTTGACCTGGATTTTGGTCGACCTACTCATCAGCAGATTACCACGCTGGATGGCACTATGAGTATAGAATTGGCGTATGATGATATGGGGAATATGTTGAGTAAAAACACAACGGTAACGGCATTCGATGATGTTCGTCAAAGCTCAGAATCCTGGATATGGCCAAGTGGAATTCGAGAAAAATTAGGAACATTCTCGGCTGGAGCTCTAAATGGACGCAGGTATTTGACCTATAATGGGAATGACTGGATGCAATCCAAGGAATTGGGAGATAAATTTCAAACCATCTCCTATGGGTACAATGGAAGAGGATGGTTAAACAAAATAAATAGTGTATCATCGATGTTTGGATTTGGATCAGATCCTTGTGGAGATGTTCCGGATATTCCTACTCCGGAAATAGATTGTGAAAAACTCAACGAATTAATTGAGACGTTTATCATTCGATTTAATTGTCAGGAAATGAATGATGGTACTCCTACCAATCTTGAAATTCAGATCAATTCACAATCCTATAGCACAGAACAAGTACCTTTAGGAGTAAATAGTCAAACCATCAATATTCCACTTAATGGAGCCACTGGCGGAGAAAATACCAATCTGGGAGATAGTTTTGATTTTGATATCACCAATGGAGATGAACTACCCACTATAGCTTCTGGTATCTATGGAGTCTTGCTGGATTGTATTCAACAAAATCCAGGTTTATTGGATGATCTTGAAGATCTAATCTTGAATGGTCTGACAGATAATCCTATATTTACATATGATGATTTCGATACTCCTCTGGAACCTTCCAGTGGATTCAACACAAATGCACCATTTTTTGGTATGAAAATTCATTACGAAGACGGAAATGACAAATTACAAGCTGCCGAAAGGCACAATGGTAATATTTCATGGATGGAGTGGATGGTACGTGGAGAAAAACCTCATGCCTATGGCTTTGATTATGACCATAACAATCGACTGACCAGAGCACTACATGGTGAACAAAAGGAAGAAAATGGATGTGAATTTGAGATTGCCGACCATTATAGTGTGCCGTCTATTGGCTATGATGAGTTGGGTAATATTCAAGTTTTATCCAGACGAGGACTACTTAATCCTGATGCAACAACTGGTTACCTGTACGGGATAATAGATGCTTTAGAATATACGTATGATGGTAGTCCAAACTTGGTGAGTTCTATCTCAGATGACGGAGAAATTGGCAAAGGATTTAAAGGAAATAATGGTGTTTTTGGATACGACGGCACAGGCAATATTACCTCCATATCTAATAAAAAATTGGGTATACAGTACTCTTATCATGATCTCCCGGTGAAATTAACCACCGATGTAGGAGAGATCATTAATTATTATACTTCAAGCGGAATTAAGTTAAAGTCTGTTTTAATTCCATTTTCAGAATCTATGTTGCCAAAAGTTACCAATTACTTTGAGAATTTGGAGTTTGAAAACCAAAAAATTCGGGCAATATACTTTTCAGAGGGAAGGGCTACTTATTTAGAGGATGAAGAGTATATCGAGTATTTTCTTAAAGATCATCTTGGCAATACGAGAGTACGATTGGCGGATAAAAATGGAGATGGGCTGGTATTTTATGATGCCAATGACCCGGAGAATGATGAAGTGATGTCTTCGTATCATTATTATCCGTTCGGACTACAATGGGATACACCAAAACAGGATGAAAATGGGAACTCACTCGAAGAATCTGGGGTCCAAACTTCTTATACGTATAATGGGAAGGAGTTCCAGGATGATCTTGGAATTAATTGGCACTACTATGGATTTAGAATGTATGATCCGGCAATTGCTAGATTTACTTCTGTCGATCCTATTGCGGATCAGTTCCCGCATGTTTCAGGTTTTAATTATGCAGAGAACGAACCAATTGCTAACATTGATTTGCATGGATTGCAGAAGGTAAACTATAGATTACGGGGTGAAATAAATCTAACTCAAGGTGTTTTTGGAGCTGAGGCTAAACTTCTGGGAGCAAAGGTGGGAGGCACAGTAAAGGTTAATGCAAGAAATCTCGCAAGTGCTGAATTAGGGGTCGATTCAGAGTCAGGAGGGTTTGCCAGTGCCAATGGTGCTGAAAATTCAAGTACTATAGGCGTATCATATGGAGAGTTGCTTGGAGTTGCAGTTGAACATACATATGATAGAGACTCAAAGACTTCGTCAACATCATTAAGTCAAAATCTTGGCATCCTTGAGAATAAAGATGAAGTCGTAACTGATTCTGATGGTAATAAAAAAACGACAAATACAAAGTCAATAGGAATATCTGGTTCAGCTGGAACAGGTTTCCTAGGAATTGAAGGGGGTATTTATCTCGAAGCGGTAACAAGCACTGATGGGGCGTCTACAGAAGAAGGTAATGCTTTAATAGATAGCGGAGTACAAGCCGACAATACTAGAACCACTTTACATGTTGAAAAACTTAAATTACCAACTAATCCAACACAAATTAAACCTCAATGACGCTAGAAACTAATATTTTGATATTCCTGTTAATGTCTGGAGCATTTTATATTTGTAAAGTTCTTTTTCATTATAGATATTTAAAGAAAAATAATGTCTTTCAAGGAAAGTACCTATCTAGACATTTTAGTTTTGCGTTTATAATAAGTTTTGTGCCTATTCCATTATTTAGGGTAAGTGGAAACAAGACCAAAGATGGTCTGTACGGTAATATTTCTTTGCTTCTATTTTACACAATTTTTATTGCTTCAGTGTTTTATTTTGGCAGCCAAATAGGTTAAAGTAATGACACCGTTATATAAAGTTGAAACTTTAAAGTAATATTAGCACTACAGGATGAAATAAACAGAAATCGCAGCCTCAGAGAAATCTGGGGCTTTTTCATTTACATTATGCTTTGAATTTTCCTCTTAGCAATAAAAGCATCGATGACAGAGAAGATGTGCAGCTTATCTTCTTCTTCAAATTTAGAAACTTCCAGGATTCTTTTTTGTGTAACCTTATCCATCTCTACATCTACTTTACCGGTCAAGTAATCCAAAGACACATCTAGAATATCGGCAATCTTACGAGCGATCTCAATGGAAG
>JBCCVV010000384.1:0-4605 GCA_039194925.1 Bacteroidota bacterium | reverse complement strand
TTTAGATGTGATTTAAAACGAATTGTTAATTCTATTACAAACGCATTGAAATCTATAAAATCATTTTTAAATAAAAAGTCGTTTAAAGAAATTGTAAGAACATACAAACTATGATAAGATTATCAGAAATCTCTACACGTGCCCCTGAAGGTACGGATGAAGACGAAATACGAAAAAAAACCAGATCCATAGCCAAGGAAATTGAAGACTTGCAATCCATTATGCGCGCTCAACAAAAACATTCACTGCTTGTGGTATTTCAAGGAATGGACAGTAGTGGTAAGGATGGAGCAACGCGCGAAGTATTTAAATACTGTAGTCCGGCAGGTGTAAAAACCAAAAGCTATGGAAAACCAACAGATGTAGAGTTTGCCCATGATTTTTTATGGAGGGTTCATCCGCATGCACCTGCCAAGGGAGAAATTGCAGTGTTTATACGATCGCATTACGAAGATGTGCTCATCCAGCGCGTGCATCAATGGATCGATGAAGAACACGTAACCAAACGTATCAATGCGATTAATGCCTGGGAAGAGCTACTTATGTTTGATAACAATACGACCATCTTAAAATTCTACATGCACCTCTCCAAGGAGCGACAATATGAAAAGCTCATGGAACGCATTGAGACGCCTAGAAAGCAATTCAAGCATAGAGATGGAGATTGGGAACAACGCAAATATTGGGATCGATATATGGAATGTTATGAAGATGTAATCAACCGTTCTACTGTTCCATGGATAATCGCTCCTGTAGATCAGCGATGGTATAGAAATTATTTTATTGCAAACGAGGTTTTGAAAACATTAAAAAGTCTGGACCTTGAATATCCACAACTAAAAACAGATAACGAGGATTGGAAAAAGTACGTGTAGATCGGTGGCTTTGGAGTGTAAGGATATTTAAAAGCAGATCCATAGCGACAGATGCTTGCAAGACAAGGAAAGTCAAAATAGATGACAAGCCTCTCAAACCTTCGTATCTGCTGCGAGGAGATGAAACGTTGCAAGTACATAAAGAAGGATTCAATCTTGTGATCAAAGTTGTAAAGCTAATTAATAAGAGAGTATCCGCTACCCTCGCCCAGCCTTGTTATATCAACATGACACCGGAAGAGGAGCTAAATAAATATAAGGACTGGTTTGTTGGCAAAGCGGCTCCCGAACGCAGAGAGAAAGGAAGTGGCAGGCCTACGAAAAGAGAGCGACGTGAATTGGATCAATATAAAGGGGAATCTTTTTTTGAGGGAGAAGATTTGGAGTAGATGGAAGGCTTAGAGGGGATTGTTGAATTATTGAATTATTGAATTGTTGAATTGTTGAGTTTTTGAATTGTTGAATTGTGGAGTGGAACAGTGGCATAGTATGGTAGTGGCTAAGTAGAGCAATTGTTTTTTTAGGGCTAGTTGTACTGTTGCATAATTATCAGTAGTCTGGCAGGTCTGGCTAATTAATAATATTGATAATCATGGATTTATAAGAAAAACAGTCCTAATTACGAAAATCCTGTAAGAATTAATCTTGTAGCTTTGAATTATAACCCGAAGCTAGTATTTGGTTGGAATCCAAATTTGGCGGCATTTTTGACCAAAATTGATGACAAAATAAGCATTGGCAGATAGATTCATTAAGTGATTCTCTGAGTAACGGATAAAATTAAACTCATGGCAAAATCGAATGTATTTATCTGATAAATCGATCTTCTAATGACCTTTGAGATGGAGAAAATTTTGGATATGGTAAAAGAAATTGTCTTTCTGGGGATATGGTTGATGAGTAATCAGAAAAATGTAATTGATTTATCTTATTTTAGCGTATAAATTGAATAATAATTAACTATGAAGATTAGATTTTGTACACTTATTTTCCTTTTGACGTCGTGGAGTGCGACCTATTCTCAAATTGAGAATTTTGATTTAGATCATACACATTCGCATGGACATTCTCATGCACACCCACATTCCCATGGTGGACAAGAGGAAATGATAGCGTTTATTCAGGAATTTAACAAAACGAAGCACTCTTTTGTGCGTGATGATGACCCTATTTTCGTACCTATTCGATTTCATATGGTAGCCAGAAATGATGGTTCTGGTCGTGTTCCAGGAGCTTCTGTACTAGGTCAAATGGGTGCCCTACAGAAGGACTTTAAAAAATTAGGAATATACTTATACCTTGACGAGGATAGCTTCGAATATCTAAATAATACATCGATATACGAGACCCCTGGTAGTTTTGAAAACTTGATAAAGTCTAAAAAAGATCCAGATGCGGTAAACGTATTTGTTTGTGAAAATGCAGATGTGGCAAATGCAACCGGTAATGTGCTCGGCTTTTTCAGTGTTGATGGTGACTACATTGTAATGCGTAGGAGTGAGGTAAGACAAGCTACCGCTTCTTTAACACATGAGATGGGTCATTTTTTCTCATTGCCACATACATTCTTTGGGTGGGAAGGTGTATTTGATTTTTATGGTTGGTCCAATGGTTGGAATGTGAATCAATTCAATGGACAATATACCCTTCCTACTTGCCCAGGAAATAATTATCCTGTAGAATTGATGGATGGATCCAATTGTGAAACTTCTGGTGATGGAATCTGTGATACACCCCCTGATTACAATTTTGGATTTGGAGCTCCGCAATGTAAATGGAACGATGTTATAAGAGATCCTAATGGAGATATAGTAGATCCCCAAGAAAATAACATTATGAGTTACTTTACGACTTGTGATGAATATGTTTTCACCGAAGGGCAAGCAGATATTATGGTTGCAAATTTTAATAGCCCAGCTAGAGCTCACTTGAAAAGCAATTATGTTCCAGATACTACAGAAATATTTTCTGACTATGAATTGGTGGAACCAGCTGAAGCAGAGCTATTGGAATTCAACCAGAGTGTGCGATTGAATTGGTCAGATGCGGATGGTGCTTCTCAATATGTAGTGAGTCTTACATCTCAAGCTCAAGAATTTAGTGAATATTATGTTACAGAGTCCGAGTTGATCTTGGAAGAGTTGGATCCAAATTCGTTTTACTTCTGGTCAGTGAAACCATACAATGAAGGAAATGCTCAATCCATTGAAAAAGAGAGTTTCTTTACCACTGGAAATGGAATTAATACTTCAGTAAAAGAATCAGAATTAATTCAAAATGTAATCGTATATCCTAATCCAGGATATAGAGGGCAAGACATCAATGTTTCCATTTCGTTAGAAGAAAGCAACGATGTGACAATTTCTTTATTCGATGTTACGGGTAGAATTTTAAGCACTGCTGCGCAGAGATTCAATAAAGGAGAAAACACATACAACATCAATGCGGTAAATGAATCTGGAATCTACTTCATAAAACTGGACACCAAAGATGGGTCTATTCACAAGAAAATAGTGATTCAGTAATTAAGTTTTTGTGTAAATAAAAAAGCGGAAATGTTAATGTGGCGTTTCCGCTTTTTTATTGCATCTAAATGACGTAACGAATACTCCCCTGTTATACTGAGTTAATCCTATAGGTCAAAATCTAAAAAAACCACTTATCGCAATCAAAAAAAATTGACATCGCTTTAATAATCTATGTAGAAACAATAATGAAACACAGCTTAAAATTTTTTCTGTCTCTTTTTTTATTGGCTCTTTTAAGTTGTAAAAACCATACACAAGATGCTAAATTCCACATTTACTTATGCTTTGGTCAGTCTAATATGGAAGGACAAGGAAAAATTGAACCTCAGGATACTATCGTAGATAAGAGGTTTCAAGTATTCCAAACTATCAATTGCGCGAATAAAGGATTCATTATCGATCAATGGAGAGCTGCAACACCACCTCTTTGTCAATGTAATTCGGGGGCTTTCCCCTTCTGATTATTTTGGAAGAACAATGATCTCTCAACTTCCTGAAAAGATTAAAGTTGGAGTAATCAATGTTGCCGTTGGAGGATGTGATATTAGACTTTTTGACAAAGACCTATTTCATGATTATGATTCTACCTATATGGAAGATTGGTTTGTTGATAAACTAAGACTTTATGGAGGAAATCCTTATCAACATTTGATTGAAAGAGCACAACGCGCACAAAAAGATGGAGTTATAAAAGGAATTTTGCTTCATCAGGGAGAGACGAATACAGGGGATCAAGAATGGCCCAATTATGTCGCCAAAATATATAATGACTTACTCTCCGATTTAGATTTGCAAGCTTCTTCAACACCGCTGTTGGCGGGAGAAGTTGTTTCTACTGAGAATAGTTGCTGTAGGGCTATGAACTCCATCATCGGTTCCTTACCTGAGATTATTCCTAATGCGCATGTGATCTCATCCAAAAATTGTACTGCTATGGACAATGCACATTTCGATTCTGAGGGTTATAGAGAAATGGGCAGAAGATATGCTAGAAAAATGCTACAATTGAATTATTAAAAAATACCCCTAAAGTTTTTAGAACTTCTTAAATAGTGAAGTGATTTAGGCATATTCATAAGTAGGTAAAACCCTATGAGAATCACAGATTAAAGGCTATCTTAATACAAAGAAAACCCCGTTTTTTACGTTGGATGCGGAAAAACGGGGTAATCAAAAAAGTATTAAGATGAAAATACGTAGAA
>JBCCVV010000383.1:0-4746 GCA_039194925.1 Bacteroidota bacterium | reverse complement strand
TATTTGTGCACTTTGTTAAATTGATCTATAATTGTTAAATTTTGATAATAAGATTTCGTTGTCCATCAATAATCATATAATAGGCTCCTGCTCTCAATTGACTCAATTCTAATTTTGTTAATCCATTCACCTCACCATTCATAATCTGCCTTCCAATTCCATCATAAATCTCATAGCTTTGAGGTTCTGTTTTGAAGGATTTGATGAAAAGGTTATCCATGAATGGATTTGGATATATAGTCGTATTCTTATTTTCTCTTTGCTCCTGTATATTGGTCTTGGTATTTACTTCAAAATAGCATTCTGGATTAGAAGTTTGTATAGTCCCAATAAAGTCGTTTCCTACATTCGTAAAAGGTGGTACAAATTCCAAAGCATATTCTCTTGTTTTAAAATTTGGAATTGTAGGCATCCAGTAATGTGATCCGCTATCCACTATGGTATCATTGTCATCATTGATAAATACAAATGATGTATATCCTGTATGCATAGTATTTTGTTCTGTAGCAAGTACCAATTTAGCAGCCTTAATACCTTCAGATAGGGTAGTGTCAGTAACTGCAACTACAGTAATTGTACTACAATCGAACTGTGCCGTAGAGCGTATTACAACCATAATGCAGAGCAATACGAAAATGAAATTCCTTACATTCATAACTTTTATATTTTAGTGTTTAATTTTAGTAGTCATTCCGGATCAAAATGTATTTGTATCTACCCAATCCATAAATTCGAGAAAGATTTCATTCCATTTACGTTCCTTCCGGATTCCATCTTTATAAATGTTGAAGCCATGGTCGCAGCCTATACAGACCTTATACGTAAGATTGTCTTTTTTCAATCTTGCAAATTCCAGAGGAATCAAATAGGTGCTTTCTATCGGAGCGCTTTTATCTTCGGTCGCGACTTGGACAAAAATGGGTATATCTAGTTTAAGTAAATTGTACAAAGGAGGTTCGGCATAACTCCACCAGCGCAAATTGGTATACCCCTCGCTTTCAATTTTTGTAGGATCTGCGGCCACTTCATGCACAAAGCCATTGATAATTTCATTTATTTGATCCTGAGTTTCTTCGATGGAAAGATTCCCTTGGTAGTATTCTTTGCGCACTTCAAGAATAAAATCGTAAAAATCAGGCATCGCATTTCCCGCCCAAAAGCCCAAATGAGTTATTTTATCATTTTGCACGGCAAGTTTAGCACCCACAGGAGCACCTTCAGAATGACCATAAACGACAATCTTGGAAAACTGATGAATCTTATTCAAAGAATTTATAACCTCGTTTGCTCTAAAAACCCTATTGTCCAATGAATTCTTTTCCTGATATATCATTGGCAATGGAATCTTGGTTTCATCAATCAATTGTTCAAAACCAATTTTTTCAACAGCGACATAGATATAATTTGAATCCAGATTTTGAAAATCCCTTCTTAAAAAGCACATTTTTTTTATTTCATCTTCTTCCTGTTTATAGGAAAATAAAGGACTCGGATCACTGCCTTGTAAATATAAGACTATTCCAGACTTTTTAGAATCATCTTTTTGATATGTATAAAACACAATCTCTTCCTGATCTACAGTAATCTCATGTTGAACAAATCCAAAATTATTGACCAGGTCTTGTTTGGAAATATTTATCTGAGATTTTGCACTAACCAATACCAATTGGAAAATTATCAAACCGACACATTTTTGCAATTTTTTATATCGAAAAGAACGCATCGTCCCAATTGTCATACGTCTAATTGAGTCTTTGGGGCTTGTAAATTTTATTGTTTTATCCTCTTTCATCTTTTTTGGTATTTATCTTTTGAAATGTTTCAAGGCATATTCTAATAAGCGCATATCGGATTTGCTATTTGTATTTTTAATTTCATTTTGAACATACTGATAAATTCGTTTTTTTTCTTCTATATCTAATCTCACTCGTTTGCTACTTAGTATTGTATCGAAGCATTGCATGGTTCCTTCTAAATAGATCATTAAATATTTAATACTTCCTCGTCTAAGTACCTCTTCGGCAAAAAGATGATAAGACTCATAAACCCCCCAGCAGGCTTTAGCGCATTTGGACAATTCGATAAATAGGTCAATGATCAATTGATCAGAGGCAATATTTAAATCTTCCTTTAGAATTTCACATATTTCATATCGGAATTTCATGTTAGGATCTTCCAATTCATCTCCATACTTACCATTCCAATCAAACATTATGGCCGCGAAATCTTCGCTTGAATAATTGGAAATAAATTTGACTTTTGATTTTTTGATCTTATTCATAATCCGTCCACAAATTTTGAGCTTTACATTTCGTTCAAATTCAGTTTTTATTATTAAAATATTTATTTAAAAGTTAGTTAGTTTTTTAAGAATTCATTTAAAAATCGGCCATTTACCCTCTTGTAGTCTTCTCAAAAGGACTTTATAGCTACGATAAAACATGAAGTAATCCCAGAAAATATAATGCTCTGGTTTCTCAATATGAAATGCTGAAGAATTAGTTAATTCATTAAATAACTAATGAGTGTGTCAACTACAAATACACTATAAGTATGGCTATTAAACATACTACTACAGAACACCTACTGCTAGCACATGCCGGACTGGAAACCAATCATTGCCAAATTTCACCTTTATTGTTAGATTTAACTACATGTTAAATAGTAATAGTCCATTCCAACTTCGTTGAGTTACTTAACTTCAATTTCATATTCTTTAACTTCGTTGGTCTTAGAGGTTATTCTAATCAAATAGATTCCCGATCTCAGGGCCAAAGAGGGGAGTTTTTCCTTATTCCTGATTTCCACCCTGTCAAGGGGCACTCCATCTTTACTTTCACCTTTGATGAAGGCCTCAATCAAAAACGGTTCACTAGTAGTTTTAATCTTTTTCTTATCTATTTTTACAGGAATCCTATTCATCTTCCACAACCAATCCGGGCGACCATTTTCAGGACTTGATTTTGGTTGTACAAGAAGAACATCATACCTGTTCTTTTCAATCTGTCTTGTAGAATTTAACTGGAAGATCAATGGTTGTTGAATATCTCCTGGAACATTCCGTTCATAATAATCTATTTGATTTATTGTCAATGGATCAATGCCTAACTCCAGGAATTTTACTCCCAGTGGATTAATTCTTCCAATAGGGGTTTCAGAAATGTGACTATGCCCTGCATAAAGCACAATTTTGGCATTGGGGTCTTTTTTTAAGATTCGATTCTCAATATTTTTAAATGCCATCTCCTCCCGTTCTTGTTTTGATTGCTCTCTAATTTGAGGATCGTAAGAAATAAGCGTAAAATCTAATTCTTTGGCTTTTCTTATGATATCTCCCATTAAGGTTTCAGAACTGAAAAACCCCGAATTTCGCAACGGATAACTTGAGCTGTTGTGTTCTGCTGTTTTTTCTTCAAATAAGGTTTCCAAAACCAAATACGTGAATCCTTTCTTCTTGAGTAATGGCAAACTGCGATATAATGTGCTTCTAAAAAGAGAAACCGTATGAGCTTCATTCAATGCAAAGACTTGAATGGAGTCACTGAGATTTTCTAGTAAATCGTCAAACTCCTTTTTGAGATAGTTGGCCCGAATAATGGAATCGGGAAAAGAACTGTACGCCGCTTCGGGATAAAAGTTGCTTTTGCTTGTGGTTCCATCATCATGAAACGTGATCATTTCCGTGGGTTGTAATCTTGCCTTATCAGTTGTTTCAATAGATAAATAATAATTGCCAAGATAAGATTCCAACAAAGCCAAAACATTGTAGTAATCCCTAAGCACAATACCTTCTTCTAGTTTTCTTTCTATTGATCTATATGAAAGCAACAATTGATAGTCCAGGGTGAATGAAGCATCAAAAAAATCCTGGTACTTTAGTTTTGCCAGGAACTCCAGGTCGTTTTGTCCTTTTATGTGGTCATCCAATACCTGCATGGAACAGGAGACAACTACACAAGCAGCGAGAATTAGCATTTTATATCCACCAAACTTCATAGCATTGATTTGTCTAATTCACTTTATGACTTTTTTTTAGAAATAGACCAAGAAGTGATCTGGTTAATTTGAATCTCATATTAATTGTTGTTCTTTTTTAAAGTGATCAACGTGAATAAAATAAAAGTTGCTACCGATATCCCAATGGCGGTTATTGAGGTCGAACCTCTTGCATCTGCCGGAAACGAATAAGGAAAAAATGAGGCCAACTGACTCTTTTGAATGGCCAGCATAAATCCTACTATAAATGAAAAAAATCCAACTCCAATAGAGACGATTTGATTTGAAATAAGCGTACTCAAGCAATATTGAATCCCTATTATTCCCAGAGAATAAGCAAAGAGATTACCCGAAAATTGAATTAATTCATTGAAATTAGGTTGATAAAACCAAAATTCGAATTCCGGGATAAAGAAATTAATTAGAATAGGAACGATATAAAAGCCACCAATTTGTAGTAAAAGCACCAATCCAACACAAATCAAGATGGATAATAATTTGTACAAGATGATGGAACTAGGTTTCGAAGGAAGAGTGAATAAAATTTTCCAAGATTCCGCCTTGTGCTCCAAATATAACATTGCGCTCACCAATAAAATCAGGAATGGAGTCCAAAAAAAGAAGGAATAACTCTGCATTCCTCTTCCAAGGTAACTCTCCCAGGGATTACTGTTAAGATCAATAAGTGATTCTTTTCCTATATTATAAAGTATAAATACAATGCCGTTAACCATTGTAACCCCCAGAAAT
>JBCCVV010000382.1:0-4759 GCA_039194925.1 Bacteroidota bacterium | reverse complement strand
CACTGGTGTATTCGGGTTAGAAGCAACCTCATCCGGCGGATAGTTAAACCTTTTCAATATTGTAGTAATATTAGACCCTGGAACTGGTTCCATTTCCGGAACTTTTGTTCTTCTCACTGTATTCCATGCTACTACTGGTCTAATGAATGATTCGATATATAATTGTTCATGGATATCTTGCATAGTAGGTGCTGCCAGTCCATCTACAAAAGCAGCCGCATCTGCTGCAGGAATTGTATTTATTGCACCTGGGATATCACCTCCCCACCAAGCTACATTAAGCGCAACTCCATCTCTGTAATTTGATTCAGCTTCAGCCATATTTCCATCTTCCATTGCCAATTCCGCCTTGTATAGGCTTACTTCAGCTGGCATCATCAACATATGAGGCAAATCATTTCTAATGACGTTATCAGCAATCGTAGGTCCTCCAAATGAGAAAGCAAATTGCCCCATATTGATAGGATCATCTCCATCCGGATTTGCAATAATCATATCAAATCTTGGGTCACCATCCAATAAGTTGAACAATGTTCTACTTGGAGCATAGACACCTTGCGCTTCGTTTGAAACTCCGAAAAACGCTTCAACCAAATTGTTGAATCCGTTAAAAGCTCCTGGAGCATTTGAATATCTTATCAAGGCAGCCTCGCCATTAGACTCAACCATAGGCTGTGCTAATGTAGCTGAAATTTGAGAATCAACATTCACTTTGTTTCTAAGTACCATAAGTACTCTCAATTTCAATGAATTCGCGTATTTTCTCCAATTCGTCATATTTCCATCGTAGATAAGATCTCCTACAGAAACATTGAATACACCTGATGTCGGAATTGCATCAATAAGTCCGATTGCTTCATCCAAAATACCTACAACTCCATTTAAAATAGACTCTTGGTTATCAAATGTAGGAACTGGAAATTCTGTTGCATTTAGTGCCTGGCTAAAAGGAACATCTTCCCAAATCATTGATAATTCGAAGAATGTGTTTGCCTTTAAAACCTTAGCTATAGCCGCAACATTATTGCTTGACTCTCCAGCAGCTTCTGCATCCTGCTCAATAAGTAGCAAGTTACCCAGTACTTGAGAATACATCATTCCCCAGGTGTTTCCTGTCAAGAAAATTGATGTTGTACCCGTTCTTGGACTGTTAAAACAAGCTGTAAAGTGCTGAGGTACATCCATTATTCTAGTACCCAATTCTGTAACGTGCCTGTTGGAATATTGTGCCATTACAAAAGGCAATAGTACGTTGGGATCGGCAGTAGTCGCCGCTAAAGGATTATCGTTTATATCTAGTGAATCTTCACAAGATGTGGAGAAAAAAGATATTGCGAGAATCAACGATAAATATTTAATATATTTCATGTTAACTATTTCTTTTTGTTATTAAAATGATGCTCTCAAATTAACTCCAAAGCTTCTTGTAGAAGGTACCGAAGATCTTTCTACACCAAAACCATCTGCACCCGCTCCGAATAGATTATTTTCAGGATCGATGTGAGGAACTTTGCTGTATAATAAAGCAAGATTTCTACCTTCAAGACCAATTTGAAGTCCTTTGATAAATGAATTATTGAATAATCTGTCAGGAAGTCTGTAGCTAATAGCAACTTCTCTAAGTTTCACGAATGAAGCATCGAAAATAAATGCCTCTGATATACTATTATCATCAAGTGCCTGCCAAAAATCTGCTGCACTTGCTAGTGGAATATCATTATCAACAATCTCTCCATCTGCATTTTCATACACTCCTTCCGTATCTATGAAAGTACCACCTCTGTTTTGTAATGTCTCTGCAACCAATCCACCAGTTTGAAGATTCTCAACAGTTGAAGACTTCATTACTCCACCTGATCTCCAATCAATCGTAAATGAAAGATTCAAGTTTCCAATATCAAATGAATTCACAAAACCCATAGTGAAATCAGGAAGTACTGACCCCATAGCTCTTGCTTCACCGGCAATTCTAGTTCCATCATTTGGATTAATCAATGGTCTGTTGGTAGCACTATCTCTTTCAAAAGGAATTGCAAACAATTCAAATCCAGTACCTACTTCAGCTACTACCTGTACACTACTGAATGCACTGGCCAACAATACTCTTTCTACATCATCCGCTAATTCTTTAACCTCTACTTTAGCAGAAGAGAAGTTGATGTTGGTATTCCACTGGAAATTTCCAAACTTCAATGGAACCGCATCAATTGAGAATTCAATACCTGAAGTATTAACCTGACCAACATTTGTTCTCAAGAATCCAAAACCAGTAGACTCAGGAATTGGTAGAGCCAGGATTTGATCTCTGTTCTCTGTTAAAAAGTATGCAAAATCAATTCCAAATCTATAGTCAAAGAAATCTAATTCTGCTCCGATCTCATAACTTGTTTGCTCTTCAGGTCTCAAGTTCGCTGGAGGAATAGTATTCGCTTTTGAGAATGCCAATCTGTCCTCGAATGGGAAGTTTACATTCAAACCATACTGTCCTGTAGCTGTTGTAATCGGGTTAAAAAGGAAAGCCAACTGATAAGGATCAGTGTCATTACCTACCTGTGCATAACTCATTCTAAGTTTAGCATAGTTCAACGTATTGCTTTCGATATTTAAAGCATCTGTCAAAACAAATGCGGTACTTACAGATGGATAGAAGTATGAGTTGTTATCAATCGGTAATGTTGAAGACCAGTCATTTCTACCAGTAATTGTTAGAGTAGCCCATCCGTCATATGTGATATCTGCAGATGCGTATGCTCCGAAAAGAACTCTTTCCTGGAAGAATCTTGCAGGGATAGTCTGCTCAGTGTTACCCGGAGCAAATAATTCTGGTATCAATAGGTTTGATCCAAAGAACCCTTCATCTTCTCTTTTACGCTTGTTGTAGTTGTATCCAGCTAGTACATTGATATCCAGCTTATCATTCAGTGATTTCGCATAATTCGCTATGATATCTATGTTTTGCTGTATGTTGTTGATATTATCGATTCTGTAATCACCTTGAAGTCTTTGGATAGTTCCTTTTCTGTTTGAAAAGAATCTGTTATCCTGGTTAAAGTCATAACCATACTTACCTCGGATAGAAAGATCATCTGTTATTTGATAAGTTGTAGCGATATTACCAATGATTCTTGTATCATCTCTATCGTTTCTGTTTTCATTTCTTATCCACAAGTAGTTATTTGAAGTTGGACCAGCAAAATTCACCTGGTTACCTGCAGCATCAATCCATGGATCGAATAAAGCAGGATTCATTGTACTACTGAATGAAGAAAGACCTACAATGTTAGGATCATTCGCCCCGGTGGCTCCTGTACCTACAGAATTTGTTTTGGCAAATTGAATGTTGAATTGAGTTTTAAGTTTGCTATTGTGCTGAATTCCAGCATTCAAACCTACGTTGTATCTATCCAATTCTGAACCAGGAAGAATACCTGTTTGATTAAGAGCAGTAAGACTCAATCTATAGTTGAATTTATCCGTTGCATCAGAAATTGCAAGAGAGTTGATCAATGTTCTACCCGATCTGAAGAAATCTCTGATACCATTGTCATCATACGCCGCCAATACACCTGATTCACCAGAAATTGGTAATGAGTTTACGGTTTGTCCTCTTAGTGATGGTCCCCAGTCAAATCCTACTTGAGAAGAATCATACTTGGCAAAATCTCCCATTCCATATTCTTGCTGGAAATTTGGAGTAACAAATAGATCATCCACTCTGTATGATGAACTAAATTCTACTCTTGTAGAACCATCAGGATTTGATTTTCCAGATTTCGTCGTTACGATTACAGCTCCAGCTGCAGCTCTGGATCCATAAAGTGCTGTTGCAGCTGCACCTTTTAGGATACTCATTGACTCAACGTCATCTGGATTAATTACCGAGGCACCATTACCAAAGTCTCTGTTACCAGAAATTCTGGTTCCATTTGAGACAAATTGGTCGTTGTTGATAGGAACACCATCTACAACCCACAAAGGATCATTGTTTCCAGATAAAGAAGTCGCACCTCTAATGATTATTTTAGAAGATCCACCCAGGTTACCATCTGTATTACCAATGTTTACACCGGTAACTTTTCCTTGAAGGGCGTTTACAATGTTTGTTGATCTTGATTTCACCAATTCTTCCGAATCGATTTCGTCAACTCCGTAACCCAATGTTTTTGCCTCTTTCTCAATACCAAGGGCCGTCACCACAACTTCATCCAATAATTGCCCCTCCGCAAGGGTCACTGTTACAGTGGATGTGCCGGAAATGTCGACTTCCTGTGTTTGATAACCAGTATAACTGACTATAATAATTGTGGCTCCATCTGGAACATCTAAAGAAAAGCTACCATCTAAATCGGTAACGGTTCCAGTGGTTGAGCCTTTAGCGATTACATTGGCACCGATCAAGGATTCACCAGATGCATCACTTACCATTCCTGTTATTGTTCGCTGTGCGTGGGTCAATGCAACGCACGTAAACAACATGAATGCTAGCAGAAAAAGTTTTTTCATTTTAAAGCTGTTTGGTTAAAAAATAATGTTTGGGAACACCTCAATTGTTAAAACTATCGTAAGAATAGTGAGCTAGTGAAGCGTTCATTAAGTAGTCTATAGTATTTTATTAACTTTTAATTAAGTTAATTCGCTGCTTATTGTTTCAATTCAATTTCACGATAGAGGATTAGAGATAGTAGAAGTTAGAGATCATCCATAGTGAGCATGCACTAAAACAATAAGAGTGCGAGTTAATGATTTTGCAACAATTTTT
>JBCCVV010000381.1:0-4761 GCA_039194925.1 Bacteroidota bacterium | reverse complement strand
TTCCTCTGTTTTAGGATTGTCCATTACTATTTTTCCTTTCTCAAGTATTACAATTCGATTACAGACATCAGCAACGTGCGTAAGATCATGACTTGAAACCAGAAAGGTGTGATTGTCCATTCGCTCTCGAATGATTTTTTTTAGTCGAATTTGAGTTGTGGGATCCAAACTCGCAAATGGTTCGTCAAGAATTACAACTTCGGGATTGCCAATCAAGGCACCTACTACACCCACCTTTTTCTGATTTCCTTTGGAGAGGTCTCGAATGTATTTCTTTTTACCTAGAATTTCGCCATTGAAGAAATCTTCAAATTGAGTAACGAATTCATTTACCTGTCCTTTTGACCAGTTGTGTAAGCCTCCAACAAAATCAAAGTATTCGTTAGGAGTGAGAAAGTCTATGAGGAACGTCTCATCCAGAAAAGCGGAAGTATAGGATTTCCAATCTTCCGTTTTGCTCACATCATTATGTTTGGATTCGACCACACCGTTGCTGGCTTTGATTAGATCCAAAATCAAGCTGAAGGCAGTTGTTTTTCCAGCTCCATTGTTGCCCACAATACCTACACATTCACCTTTGTTGACGGATAGACTGTCTATGTCTAGTACTGTTGTTTTTCCGTAATTTTTTCTTATCTGTTTAAATTCTAAAAGCATATTATTCGTTCTTATTTTGTTCTGAATGCAGTTCCTATTTTATGTCTGTTTTTCTTGAAAAGATTTACCGAAATATCAATGAGCTTATCATGAAATACAAAGCCTATAAGCCCTATCAATGCCGTTAAATATATCCCCATGTCGGGATATCCCATGAATTTAAATCCATGATATAGTACGATGGGCACTACCATGATAGGAATGATAATTAGAAAAAGTGACATTGAAAACCCTTCATAATTCATAGCCGCTCCTTTATTAGTATCAATTTTTTTGGAATTGTAACTTGCCAGCAACATGTACAAAAACAGTACAAAACCTAAATTGTAAAACATCATAGCGGGCATTAATAAAAAGTATTCACTTCTAAAAAATCCATAAAAGATGAGAATCATTGTCTGTACTATGATAATAGCGCATTGCAGATAATACTTGGCTTGAAATATTTCCTTGATGCTAGTCATTTTGGTAAGCAAAAGATCGAAATGACCGCTATTCCAGGAAAGTAGTAATTGTCCGTAGGTCAGTGCAAATCCACCAGTCGTAAATATGGCCACAAACATATACCAGCCCATGCTATTGTAGCTTTCCTCTATATGACTTATCAATGGGTAAAGAAAAATCATGACGATCACATACATCATATTTCTCGATCTCTTATTTCGGAATATCAGCTTTAATTCCATTTCCATCATCTCCCCTGCTCTGCCGAATCTGGAGAATAATCCCGGTCTTATGTTTACTTCGGTAATCGCAGAATCACTGACATCATCTTCGAGATATGCCACTTTTTTCAATACATTATGACAAGCGAAATAGGCTATCGCAGCACCTGAAATTGGTAATGAAGCCATGCCGATATTAGCGGTCAAGGCCAAGAAAACGGTTTCCAGGACTTTACCCAACGGAATTATTCCCCGGATGTCAAGAAAATTCAAGATGACGATCAAAAGAATTATTCCACCTGTAACTATTTTGTTGATATTGAGGTATTTATCAACCAAAAATGCGGTAAAATTGGTGAAGTACAATAAGCCTATCATCACCAATCCATGATTCAATACATCAATATTGTATTCAGGAGCAATCGAAGAAGCGATCAAATAAGCTGCAATACCCAGTAAAGTAATCGTATTGATCCAATGAAAGATGGTTTTGCTGAGAATGTAATGATAGATCTTTGATTTTTTAATCGGTTGAAGAATGTACTTTTTCAGCGATTTAAAACCAAAATTCTGAAAAACTAGGCGCCCGAGGAATAGGTAAATAAGGGTATATAAAAAGTACTTGCCTAAAATACCGGCAGGATTTCCTTGTTCACTTAATTCATCCGCAATAAATGGCCCTACAGCCCCTAAAGCGATACTGGTTAAGCCCAGATAAAGCCCCATTAAGGCCATCATTAAGGTGGTGCCTATATTTTGGCTGAAAGCTGGACTGCGCAAAAAAGATTTAAGGGAAAGACTGGTAATTTTTCCAAACATATAGATTGATTCGTTTTGAATATGAGTGCAAACTAGAGTATTGAATTGATTTTTGCTTCATTTTGCGATAAGCAGAATAAATTTTACGACATATACAATTAACTCTTCGCTAAATAAAAGGTTTGTTGATTGCTGAAATTTAAATATTATGTGTTGCGATGATTTAAATAAGCAGCATAATCGGTTCAAAACAAGTGTTTTTATCCATGATTAAGAATTCCTTTTTCTATTTTACATCGTACATTCACGAAAACTACTTGTAGTAGGGTAATTTCAGGTCTAAGTGGAAGGATACTATAAAATGCGATGCCAAGCTCAATACACACGAATAACATTAATTTATAAACAAATGAAACACGTTATAACTTTATTACTCTTATCGCTGATAACATCAAGTTATGCTCAGATAGAAAACGACGATTGTCAATTTGCGATTTTTTTACCACAAATCGATGAGTTTTGTTCTGAGTCGGGAGAATTTACAAACGCAGGAGCCCAGCCTGATCCTTTATTTTCAGATGTTTGTTTTTTAAGTTATCAAAATGGAGTTTGGTTTTCTTTTATACCAAAAGAACCAGCCCTCAATATTCGGGTTTTTGGGGAGGGTGTCGGAGAGAATACTTTAGGTTCTCCAAAAGTTGCTCTCTTTAATGGATGCGGCGATTATTTAAATTGTTCTCCGGAAAACACGTCTGGTGTACTAGATTTTAGTATTTCCAATCTGGAAGTAGGAACACTGCATTATTTAATGGTAGAGTCAAACATTGAAATGGAAGGAGAATTTCAATTATGTATCAATGATTTTACTCCAATGCCTACACCCTCGTCCGATTGTATCAATGCCGTAGTTTTGTGCAACAAGGATCCTTTTATTGTAGAGAATTTAAATAGTGCAGGAGATGATCCCTCTGAAGCAAATGGATCCTGTATTGGAGGAGAGTCGGCATCTTCATGGTATGTTTGGCAATGCGCCCAAAACGGAACACTTACCTTGGAGCTTACACCAGCAAATCTTGGTATTGAAGAAATCGTAGATGATCTGGATTTTATCATTTATGAGTTCCCCGGAGGAATCGGAGATTGTGAGAATCGAATTGAGTTGAGATGTATGGGGTCCGGTGCAAATGTCAGCAGCAACGGCATGTTAGATGATCTAAGTACCTGGGCTCTTTGTAATAGAGCGACAGGTATGAAAGATGGAGAAACGGATGTTACTGAAACTGGTGGGTGTTTATTTGAAAGTAACAATTATGTAGCGCCTTTGGAAATGGTGTCGGGTAGAACCTATGGAATGATCGTCAATAATTTTTCGAATACTGGATTGGGCTTTTCCGTGGAATTTGGCGGAACGGGTACTTTTGTCGGTCCGGAATCAGACTTTGCTGTAGAAGCGACTTCAATATTTGAATGTGAAGAAGAGTTTGTATTTATTGACCTTTCTGATGCCGGGGTAGACCAGATTACAAATTACAGTTGGAATTTTGGAGATGGTGCAAATCCTGCTTCCGCAGACGGTCCGGGACCTCATTCTTCTGTTTTTGAATCATTTGGTCATAAAACAGCTTCATTAACTTTGGAAACAAACAGGGGCTGCCTGGTAACCAAGACCTTGGAATTCTATTTGGAGCCTTGTTGTGATGAAAATACCATTTTGGAAGTTAATGGATCAGTAACCAATGTTCCGTGTTTTGGATCAGAAGATGGAGAAATTCATGTGGAGGTAAGCGGTGGAAATCCTAACTACAGTTATTCATTGGATGGCATCAATTTCCAGCCCAACCCCATATTTTTGGATCTTAAGTCAGGTGATTATGAAGTAGTCGTGGTAGATGAAAAGGGATGCATGGTAAACGTTTTTATCGATTTGGCAGAACCAGAACAACTCTTAATAACTCTTGTAGAAGATGAAATTGTAATAAGTGGAGGAGTACCACCTTATGAGATACTTTCTGACCAGAATGTGGGCGGAGTCCGTATAATTACAATTATAGATGCCAATGGTTGTATAAGTACTGCTGAGTTGATTCAGACCCATACGTTGGATAAAGCGCAAGATCAACAAATAAGCCTATTCCCGAATCCTGTTCAAGAACTTCTCCAGATCAGATATGGAAATAGTAAGGATTCGAAAGGCACCATACAATTATTGGATTTGCAAGGTTAAATCAAAATTTCCAAATATGGCAAGCCTGATCATTTGGATGTACAAAATATACCTTCAGGACTTTATCTATTTCAATATACGAATGCCAATGCCTCAATTTCAATTGTAAAAAAGATAATTATTCAATGATATTTGGTTCCCGTCACGGTAAAAAGAATTCTTTACTTGTCTGAATATGTTAAACTTTTATGTCGTAAAATGCCTTTGCCGGACATATATTATTAACTAATCGTTAAAGTAAAGTCGGCTTTGACGCGTTGGAGACAAGTATTTAGTCTTTACATACAAACGTGAGTACATCAAAACGTTTAAAGCATAATACAATTAAAATGACCTTTTTTATATTTTGTGCGTTGAAGATGCTGGGTCTTTATAAATGATGCTAAACAAAATAAAAAAAGCAGAGAAAGCCACTTCAAATCTAATTTTCAATTAAGACTTAATCATGAGTGAAAT
>JBCCVV010000380.1:0-4793 GCA_039194925.1 Bacteroidota bacterium | reverse complement strand
CCTGCGATTGCCCGGATGGATTTGAAGGTGAGTTTTGTCAGGATAAAATAATTCAACTCAAAATGATCTATCTGGATGGACAGGTCTATGAAACCTTTACATATGATGAAAATGGAGATCTTTCCCAACGTGGAAAATACTCAAATAATGGAACATTGCACTTCACGGCTGCCTATAATTACGATGAAGATTCTTTGGTAATTCGTTACGTTCACCACGTTTCCGGATCCGAATCCTTTCTTAAATTTGAAGATATTGGGAATAACGAAATTCGCAGAGAGTTTATCCCGAATGGAGTTAGTACTGGCGAATACTATATCTACAAGGATGTAAACCAATCCTGTGGGTATTCTGGATTTGAAATTTATTCAACAAATGGTATCTTTTTTAGCGATGTTTCCATCGAGTACAGAGATGAACATTGCAGCAATTTAAGAATTGATAGGAATATTCATTTCGATTCAATATACTTCCGCAGAGAAACTACAAATGACGAATTTAATTATCCATTTCCAAAAGGTAAAAATAGATTTCTTCCAGAACCCAATCGCGGAAATACCATCAAATTAGTATTAAAAGATGGTGGTATAGAACTTAATGCATTAAACTCGTACACTTCAACATTCAGTTATAATGAAGACCGGTATCCGGTAGAAGAGGTTAGAACGTATTACAATGGAGATACAGAAACATATAGTTACGAATATTATTAATGAATCCAAACGAAAATACGTGGGGTTACAATTCAAAAATGAATATCGAAATGTACTGCTTTGTAAAAATAAAGGCCTTCGCATTAATAGGAAAACAATGAATCTCAAGGTTAAAGCGGCGTTTATTATTGGATTGCTATTCTTTAGCGCTTTTAGCAGTGGACAAGAAAAAGATAGTCAGTTATGGAAAATTTCCGATGATGGTGGTATTGTCCTAAGGATAAATTCGGACCTCCCGTTACCGTTGAAAGATAACATTGAGATGTCGGGTAAAAAAGTCTCGGCCATTGTGTACTATGAAATAGATGAGGATAAGAATGTAACTATAAAAAAAGACATCATTTTTCCCCAACTTAGAATCTTCAATAAAACCAATGAACCCGATTGGAAAAAGTATCGAGCGTATTTTAGGAGGGTTGTCGATTCGCAGTTTTCGCCCCAAATTAGTTGCGATCAAAAATCTATTGTTCACTCAGAGTTGGATTCCATTACCATCAATGGGATGATATCTTTTCATTATGCCCCGGTGAATGGCTTAAAACTGGTAAAACGTTTATATCCTTCAATGGACGATAGATTGTTCGTGGAAGAATGGCAATTGATGCGTACCCATGAAAGTGAAGTTGATTTCTCCATTTCTAAAATCGACCATCTCGAAACTGAGGAGGGGTACAAAGGACGGTATTCATTTATTTGTAAAAGTCAAGCTACAGAACAGGTTACGTTATCCTATGGTCAATCCTATACCTTTCCTGTTTTTCATGGCGCATTACTACGAGATGAACTTAGCGAAGATTGGGATGCTGGTAAAGCCAGAAATTCAAGACAGGAATTCTTAGCCACCTGTAAGAATAACTTGGTGCTCCAGACTCCAGACCCCATTTTAAATACACTCTTTTATTTTGCAAAAATCAGAGCATCAGAAAGCATATTTGAGTCTTCTATGGGCTTGGTGCATTCACCGGGTGGAGGTAATTATTATGTGGGCATCTGGGCAAATGATCAAATAGAATACAGCGGTCCATTTTTTCCTTACTTCGGTTATGGTGCCGGCAATACCGCTGCCTATAATGCCTATCTTAAATTTCTCAAGCATATTCCTGAAGATGAGCATCATATCGCCTATGCTTTTGAGGTAGATGCGAATTTTTCGATGACGCATTTGGATCGTGGGGATGCGGCCATGATTGCTTATGGTACCTCATTGTATGTATTGAATTCCGGGAATGTCGAACAGGCCAAAAAACTCTGGCCTTTGATAAAATGGTGCCTGGAATATTGTGAAAGTCAGAAAAATTCGGATGGAGCGATCCAATCTGAATCGGATGAAATGGAAGGTCGGATTGAGACTGGTGATGCGAATCTATCTACCTCAACGCTTTATTATGGAGGCCTGAATTTTAGTGTGCCTATAGCTCAGGAGCTCGGTATGCAGGAATACGCAGAAACGTTGAATCGACGTAAAGACGCAATGGAACAGGTGATAGAAAATTATTTCGGTGCCACTATTCAAGGTTTTGATTCGTATCGATATTTTAAAGAAAATACTAATCTGAGGCATTGGATTTGTCTTCCATTAACGATGGGAATTACAAAACGGAAGCAGGGGACGTTAGACGCGCTTTTTGAAAAACTCTGGACAGAAAATGGAATCTTGGTCGAGCACAATGAGCTTGATAAACCGGAAGAACAGGTGTTTTGGGACAGGGCTACCTTGTATGCGTTAAGAGGTGCTTTGAAAGTGGGGGAAACGGAACGTGCCATAAATAAAGTAAAAGAATATTCTTCCAAAAGATTGCTGGGAGATCATGTTCCTTACCCCGTCGAAGCCTATCCCGAAAATAATATGAAACACTTATCGGCTGAAAGTGCTTTGTATTGTAGAATATTTATTGAAGGAGTACTGGGTATAGAACC
This sequence comes from Bacteroidota bacterium, assembly GCA_039194925.1. GTDB lineage: Bacteria > Bacteroidota > Bacteroidia > Chitinophagales > Saprospiraceae > CAJXUU01. The sequence continues at coordinate 2,163 of JBCCVV010000380.1, read as the reverse complement.
CATGAATTTTACGGCATTCAAAATGAGCCCTAATCTTCCTAAAGATTGGGACTACCTTAATTTGAATGGGTTTTATTTTTTTGGTGAACGCTATGATTTATCCATTCATCGAGAAGATCAAAAGTATAGAGTGATGTTAAGATCAGATGCACAAAAGATTTATGACCAACTCGTCTATCCAAAAGAGTTGATAGTTATTGATGTGAAAAAGTAAGAATGTGGAATACCCCTGACAACCCCCTGTCATCCATGTGATTTAGGTTTGCAGTAGTAATGAATCGCAAAGGAAAAAGAAATGACTAATCCAACAAATTCCATGCGCGCAGCCACTGAATTTCCAATTCCTGCACTCATTGCAGTCAATGGTATTGAACTTGAAGTTTTCGAAGCAGGACAACAAAATGCGGGAAATCCTATCGTGCTTTGCCATGGGTGGCCGGAGCATGCGTTCTCCTGGCGTTATCAAGTGCCTGCTTTGGTCGAAGCGGGGTATCATGTGATTGTTCCGAATCAGCGAGGATATGGTAACTCGTCTTGTCCAACCGCAGTGACGGATTATGACATTGAACATTTGACGGGTGATCTCATTGCTTTGCTCGACCATTATGGGTATGGCGATGCTATATTTGTCGGTCATGATTGGGGAGCTATGGTAGTTTGGGGATTGACTTTGTTGCATCCAAAGCGCGTAAATAAAGTGATCAATTTAAGTCTGCCTTATCAAGAGCGTGGAGAAATGCCTTGGGTCCAGATGATGGAAGCGTTTATTGGACCGGACTATTATTTTGTTCATTTCAATCGGAAGCCGGGGGTGGCGGATGCTATTCTTAATGAAAATACCCATCAGTTTCTTCGCAATTTATATCGCAAGAACGTACCGCTTCAAGCACCGCAACCGGGTAACGAAATGATCAATCTAGCCCTGACGGAATCACCGCTTGGTGAGCCTGTTATGCGTGATGCTGATCTAGCTGTTTTAGTATCTGCCTTTGAATGGTCTGGTTTTACGGGGAGTATCAATTGGTATCGAAATCTTGATCGGAATTGGCATTTGCTCGCAGATGTAAACCCTGTTATTGACCAACCCGCACTTATGATCTATGGAGAGCGAGATACGATTCCTAAATCACGGAATCTAAAAAAGTTTGTACCCAATGTTAAGGTGGTTAGTTTGGATTGTGGGCATTGGATTCAAGAAGAAAGACCGGAAGAGACGAATGAAGTGATTTTAGCATGGTTGGGACTACAGAATGAATAAAAAAATTAATTGTAGTGATTCATAGTCATATCTTACATCTTCACTCATAATATCAACTTAGCATTGGATATTTAGTATGAAGTTTTAATTAATTAAGAGCCTATGACGGTAAAGGGGGTTTTTGAAACTAAAGAATTTCTCAATTATAGAGATATAGAATTTGACCAAGCAGATAAAGACTATTTTCTGAATCTATTGAGCGAAAAGGGTATCAATGAAGTTTTACCCTTTCTTCGCGTGATTAAGAAAATTCCTCAAGATTTTCTGGAACCAATAATGAGAGAAGTTATTAAGTATGACGATATCAGTCTTCCTAAGAGGTACATGGAAACAATTTTGAGATTGTTTACCCCTGAAAAAGTACTTGATGTTATTTTAAAAATGGTTACAAGTAATGAAGGGTATGGCATTAAATGTAGAGCTGCTGGGATACTTTATTGTGTTGGAATCGGGATCTATTCTTCAGGAAGAGATAAAAATGGGAATATAATTTGGAAATGTGGTAAGGGATATGTTTGGGATGGGAAAAAATATGAAAGTAAATGCATAGAAGGAGATGTGAATAAATTCGTTGTGCGTAGAGAACAGTTTGCACAAAAAAGAACTATGGTGTTGGCGAAAGAATTTTTGCAAAGTGATAATATTGTGTTTAGATACTATTTGAAAAGATATTTACCTCTGGAAGTAGAGGAGTATCCGGTCGAAATTAGAAAACAGGCAGAAAAATTGGTAAAAATTATTGACAGCAAAGATTTTCCTAATTGGGTGACACCATTAAAAGAAAAAATACGTGGAAATTATGAATTAGAAAAGTTGCTATATGATGAATTAAAATGGCAAAGAAAAAAGTAAGCAGTAAAACAAAAAATTAAATCGTAGAGCTAATAAAGAGATTATTCCTTTAT
>JBCCVV010000379.1:0-4800 GCA_039194925.1 Bacteroidota bacterium | reverse complement strand
GAATAGTAATGAATGCAGTGAAGAATAAATTAATCCAAAGAGTATTTGCAGTTGTAAATCGCAAAACACCGTATGTTAAAATGATGAATTATGCTTGATAAATATTTCTTATATTTATTTGGTTAGACGTAGAAATTCGTCGTGATGTATTTTGTCATCCTTTTTGATCAAAAATGATGACAAAATGAATTTCCATGTACCTTTCAGCCCGATAGGCTTTTTAATTTGAAATATTATTCCAGCTGCGTATTTACACATATTGTTAATTGCTTTACAACTCATTGAAACACATCTCCTCAGCTTTTTTAAGTAAGGAGTTAAAGCGGCTTTTTGCGAGCTTTGGCTATGATTCTCAAAAATTCCTGTCCCGTAGAATTGACGGGAAGTTTCAATCTGTGTCTCAAGCCGCTATAAATCAATTTAACATACGTTTTTAAATCAATTCAATGTGAGTAATCCATACCATTCTAGAAAATGGATTGAAGAGGATATGGGTACGAATACCAAAATGAATTCACTTTGCCATCTGCACCTCGCTGATCTGTATCTCGGGCTTCACATTGGTATAATTTGGAACGTCCGCTCTTAATGTTGCGGAATGAGCACCCAAGGCTTTCTGAAAGGTTTCTAAATTTTCAAAGTAGAAATATCCTATTGCCATGTATGGTGCAGGAAGCTCCGGGGTAGCGCCGGTCAATCCTTTATCAATTTCCATTGCCTTTAATGACGCTCCGAATAAATCCGCCGCCATCGGCATGTGTTTGGTAGAATAGTATTCCATGTCAAACGTGTTTCCTTCTCCACTCGGGTAATAGATGGCCATTTTTATCATACCTTTCCTGTTGTGTTCAGTGTTATTGAAATTATTAATTGAAAGTCCGGAAGCGAGACCTAGAAGTAAGACAAGTAGTTTGATTTTTGTGTTCATTTTTTTTAGGATGTTTGTTTTTTGATTGGCATTCAAGTTAGCTTTTTCATTAGGATAAACCCAATTTAAACTGAAGATTGTCAAAATTATAGTGACGGATTATGTTTTATTCAATTCCTTGCCTTGAATAATAATCCATGGATAGTTATAGTGCCGCCCTTCAGTATTCCTGATGTTAATATCAAAGGATTTCAGAGGAATTATAGACCATATAACGAAAGTACATGACACGGTTTACCTGAGTAAGAATAAAAAAAGGTACAGTACGTCACTCTCAAAACGCCTGCACCTTTCAGAAATAATACGATTATAAGTTAATTCAAAATGGAAAAGGAGAAATCGAAAATGGAAAATGAGCAGTTCTTGAATTTAGGTTTCAATTTTAAACTTTCAATTATCAATTATCAATTATCCATTGTCAATTATCAATTATCAAAACCCGTTGACCTTTAATTCCAAGTATTCGTCAAACGATAAGCCCTTGTGGCCTTTGTCCTGCATTTTTTTGATGTACTTGGGAGTGAGGTTATGAATTCTTGCTGCTATTAATTCATCCGCGTCCAGATCAAACCCCATCTCTTTAAATCTTTTGATGTCATCTACATTAACATTATGGATGCTAAACGAAATTATATCATCAAAATCCACATCTTGAAGACCAGCATCCTTCACTTTTTTAATAAATCCCGGGCTCACATTGTGGATGGATGCCGAAATAAAATCATCAAAATCTACATCTGACATGCCTGCTTCTTTAAACCCTTTAATGTGATCGATGCTAACGTTGTGAATCGAAGCGGCAATGAGATCATCAAAATCCAGATCATCAAAACCAAGGGCTTTGAATTCGGTAATGAAGGAAGGGTCAACATTGTGGATAGAAGCAGCAATGAGATCATCGAAATCCAAATCGTCAAAACCGGCTGCTTTGAATGATTGGAGATAATCGAGGTTTACATTGTGGATGGAAGCACTTACCAATTCGTCCATCGATAAATCGAATCCGTGTTTCTGAGCCTCTTTGACATACTCCACATCAACATTGTGAATAGCGGCTGCAATGAGGTCATCAAAGTCAAGTTCATCAAAACCAGCATTTTTGAAGGACTGGATATATTCTACATCAACATTGTGAATGGATGCACTTATCAAATCATCGAAATCCAATTCCAATCCGGCCGCTTTGAACGCCTCAATGTAATTCGGGTCTACATTATGAATAGAAGCAGCAATCATGTCGTCAAAATCAAGATCTGTGAAGCCAGCATTCTGGAATTTTTTAATGTAAGCAGGATTAACGTTGTGGATGGCAGCTGAGATTAAATCATCAAAATCCATATCTTTAAAACCTGCACCTTTCAGCTCTCGTACATATTCTACATCTACATTGTGGATTGAAGCAGCAATCAAATCGTCAAAGTCAAGATCGTCAAATCCCAACGCTCTGAATTCACTTATGTATTTCGGATCAACATTATGTATCGCAGCAGCAATAATCTGGTCTACGTCAAGATCCTCGAATAATTCCTTGCCAAAGCTTTTGATATATTCCATATCCACATCATGAATCTTAAGCGCTACCAATTCGTCCACGTCGGGTTGATCATAATTTGCTTTTTTGAATTCACTATTGATGTTTTTGATGTATTCTTCATTCACGTCATGTACTGCCAATGCAAGAAGCTCATCTTCATCCACCTTGGTGTATCCATTTGATTTTAGAAAAACGAAGAATGACTTTTCCATACCCGACAAGAAAAAGTGAATCAACTTTCGTTCTCTGATGGTAAATCCCTGATTCTTGGCTTCGGAGATGAAATTCGTATTGGGTGTAAAGCTATATTGACCTTCGCCGTCATTGCTGGAAAATTTACCATTCAAGGAAAGCGTACCAGGATCTCTTGTCAAGGTAAATTCTCCTTCTGAATTCGGTCGAATGGCAGGACTGAAATCCGACATGTTAAAGCATTCGCTGCTAGACCAGTAGTAATCGTGTCCGTTTCCTTTCTTTTTGATATGCAGACATACTTTGTTTCCATTGATGTCGGCTTCCCAGGAACCTGTATTGTTTAGTATTTCACTTCCATTGGTTACAATCGTTTTGTTGCTTTCTTTATCAATTCGATAGGTTTGATTGTCGGAAGAAATAATGGAAAACCCGTTGTCAATCTTGGATACGGAAAGATCCACTTTGGGATCTATATTGATCATTCTTAGATCGTTGATGACACTGGAGGTTTCTTCCTGGTTTGAAGACTGAGAGGTGGCTTCGGTTTTTTCACTGGTTTTAATATATTCCGATTGTGTTTCTATTTCTTCTGTATTTTCTACCTCATTCTGAATTTCTACCTGAGTTTCTATTTCTTGTGGTGTAGAATATTCTTCAATGGATTCTGAAAACTCCTGGGTTTCAGGGTTTGTGATTTGTGCGGTTGATAGGGTAGGATTGAATAACGTAATGGTTAATCCCAAGATTGGAAGGATAAACAAATACTTCCAGGTACTTCTCGCTGAAGATTTCTTTGCATTCATCATATGAATTCGTTTTTTTAAAAATGATTGATTGTAATTTGTGGAAAGCGAGAGTGGTAATTCCGGTACGGATACCTTAAGCAGATTCATTTGATACACTTCAGCATTAGCGCCGGAAGCAAGCATCTCCTGATCTGTAAGATATTCGAGGTTGTGTTCAACAACTTTACGATACATCCAGGCGAAAGGGTTAAACCACAAAACAATAAGCGCCAGTTCAGACAAAAAGATGTCTAAAGAATGCCACTTTTCAATGTGGATTTTTTCGTGAGCCAGAATTTGTTCGTATGTGTCATAATCGTATTTGCCAGGGTTGATATAGATCATATTTAGAAATGAAAACGGAGCTTTGTCACCATCCATTTCTACAATTGTCAGTTTACCATCTTGCAGGATGGGGTACTTCAATCGATAATAGACCAGAATGCCGAATTGGACTAAAAAATTGATTAAGAAGATGCTTAATCCAATAATATATGTCCACTTCAGGGCCGCAGCCCAGTTGATCTTGATAAAAGCCGCCTGTACCTTTTCTTTGAAAGTTGGAGCAGGAGCAATCAATTCTTGTGCTTGTCTGTCCGAATCTTCATTCAGAAGAGCACCATTGTTTTTTGTAGTATTAGCATTTGATGCGATTGGTTCATTTGCAATGATGAGGTTAGGTCGTTTTTCGATAATTCCATGGCTTGCTGCGTTTTGATTGGATTGAGTAGCAATTATCTGAGAGGATAAAGGATTAATATCCCGAAGAGACCAGGATTGTGGGATGTGAATCAACGGAAGCGAAAAAGCCAGAATAAGATAAGAGGATAGAATGATTCTATTAAGCGAGTAGAAGGTTTCTTTTTTAAGGAGAACTTGATACAAGATAAATCCGAGGCCCAATAACAGTGAAACGTGTAAGATATAGTCGGTCATTACTTTTTAATTTTTATCATATCAATAATGTCAGCCAATTCGTCTTCACTGATTTTTTCTTCCTTGGCAAAATGAGCCACCATTTTTGAATAAGAATTGTCAAAATACTTTTTCAATACATCTGTAATCGCATCTTTTTGATAGTCACCTTTGGGCACAAGAGGGTAGTATTGATGGGTGTTGCCAAAGGATTTATGTCCAACGAATCCTTTATCACTTAAAATCCGAACAATGGTAGATACGGTGTTGTAATGGGGTTTGGGATCGGGCATCTCTTCAATAATTTCCTTGATGAATGCTTTTTCCAGTCTCCACAGGATTTGCATAATCTCTTCTTCTCTCTTGGCTAATTTTTGCATAAGGCTATTTTCTATTGGGTAGAATAATGACGCACTTTTTTAAAAGTAGTTGTATGACTTTCG
>JBCCVV010000378.1:0-4828 GCA_039194925.1 Bacteroidota bacterium | reverse complement strand
CTATCTTTTCCTTATCAATTCATCTTCAAGCCCAGAATGTAGGAGTTGACAAAGCAGATCCAAATTATAAATTAGATGTTAACGGCTACTCAGGATCAGACAACCAGGTAAGTATCATCCCTTTGTGGCAAGCCGGAAGTTCCTACGCTATCAATAATACTTCCGGATCTGATTTATTCAATTGCGAGAGCGGTTTGGATCCAACCGCTTATGATGCCAACGGTGACATAGAGGTAAAACTTGTTGTGAGAATCACATCTACTTCTGCCGGAACGACCAACTTTCAGTTGAGAACACATGATGGTACGACTCAGTCCTTTCCCATTGTGAATTCAGACAGTTGGACATTTTCTAACACACAAACAGGAATTGTGGCTGTAAGTCCGTGGAAAGATTGGGCGGCGGGAACAAACTTCCAGGAAATTCACCTCTTTGGCTGGGTAGATGCTGGAAGTACCAATTTCAGCAGCTGCTATCTAATGGTGCGCCCAAACAGATAAATTGACACCATGGAGATTTATAGTGTCTACTTCGCATTGCTCGGTGGATAGAAATCTCCATGTCTCCCATAGACTTGACTATAGGTCACTCCTTGTTACCTTTACTCATACATAGCGGAGATTTGCTTGTTCAGGTACTTGTTTGAAGCAGCATTCGTGGTCATTGCCGGAATTATTATAGACAGGACAAATATGGCCCCGAGCGCAATAAAAACAAAAAATAAATTCACCACCTCCCACGCTCTGGGTATATACAAATAAACTGCTGCTAGGAGTGAAAGAATTAACACTGCAGCGATTAGAAATGCTCTGAATCCAACGATTACGCTGGTTTTGATGTAGGGCATCTTAATGAAATTCCATTTGGCGCCTACGAGTTCCATGGTCTTAATTTCCCAACGATCTGCATACATGCTCAGATTGATAGTATTGCGAATGATGACCACAGCCAGGAATATAAAAATCAATCCTACAAAAAAGATCGCATAGGCTACTTTAGTCAAGTTGGTCTTTATATTTTTAATGGTAAGGTCTTCGTAATAAACCGATAATACACCGTCCATTTTTTCCAATTGTAGCTTGATGGATTTGAGTACATCTACCGAATAGTTTTCTGCTCTTACATTAAAAATGACAACATCTTTGAATGGATTATTTTCTGAATCAAAATCGATTTGCAGATTGGAGCCCATAGTCTTTAGTGCTTCCTCTTTAGAAATGAATGAAACTGAATTGTCACGAATTTGAGGAAAAGACTTAATTGCTTTTACAATTCCACTTTTTTCAGTCCCATCCGCCAGTTCGGCGACTATGTTCATTTTCTCTTTGATCAGGTTGGTAAGATTATGGCTGTGCAATAAAATCAGCACAAATAGCCCTAGTAAAAACATAACGATCGCAACCGAAATGCTCGAATAAAGATGTGAAGGTTTGGATTTTGTCGATGTCGACGCCATAGTGTATTATTATATTGCAAAAGTAATATATGAGCGCAATTAATAATATGAACTGAATTAATATTTCTTTTATTTTCGAATAACCAATAAGTTTGGCAAGGAATGTTTAAATTCATTCTATCACCATAATATCTAAACTATGATCCGAAGGACAATCTTTGCTTTCTTTATTATTATGAGTAGTATTTGCCAGGCTCAAATAACGTTGGTCAATCCCTCCTTTGAAGATGAACCGTCTGATGCTACAACACCTCAAGGTTGGTTTCCTTGCGAAGAACTAACAACTCCTGATATTTTTCCAGGTTTTTGGGGAGTGTACAATGAGCCGAGTCATGGCAATACCTACGTTGGAATTATCACCAGGGAAAATGGTACGTTCGAAAGTTTTGGACAACGGTTATCTCACACGGTAAAGGAGAAAACCTGCTATTATACATCGATCGATTTGGCACATTCTATTATTTACAGTGGCTATAACCAGCCCATCAGGTTGAGAGTATATTTAGGGAAAAGTAAGTGCTCTAAAGATCAGTTGATTTTTGAATCTCCCATAATAAAGCAAATGGCCTGGAAAACATTCAAAATTGAATTTAATCCGGATGATAATTATGACTTTATCATATTAGAAGCCTATTACAGAGATGGAAGATTTTCTCACAAAGGGAATATTCTGATAGATAATCTTCGTCCCATTCTCCGATGTGGGAATGCCTAATTTTCAATTTGGGTAAAATCCGGATTAGTTATGAATTCGTGATCGGTCAGTGTTTTTAAAAATGCAATAATATCATCTTCCTCTTCCGGTGTCAAATTGATTTCATTAAGTATTGAATTCTTGTTTTTATGACTGGAGCCCTTGCTGGAATAATGTTGTAGCACGGATTTTAAGGTGGGTAAACTGCCATCGTGCATATAGGGAGCAGTGAGTTCAACATTTCGTAAAGTAGCTACGCGAAACCTTCCTTCGTCTACCGGATCAAGAGTTACTCTTTCTCGACCTCGATCTTTGTTTTTATAACTTTCGTAAAGACCATTGTTCTGAAAAGTGTAGTTGGTAAATTGATTGCCGGAGTGGCATGAGCTGCATTTGCCTTTTGATCCATAGAATAACGCTTTTCCTTTTTTTTCAGCTTCGGTAAAGGATTGTCCTTTTTCATTACCCATTATTTTATCATACCGACTATTGTCACTTATGAAGGTACGCAAGAAAGAAGCAATCGATCGTGTAATGACAAATCCATCAATTTCTCGCCGATAAACTTTTTTCGAAACTTTATTGTATTCTTCATTAGTGCGCATGCGCTCACCTGCTAACAATAGATTGAATCCCATTTCGTCATGATCTTGTAACGGTACAGAAGCAAAGATATCTAGTGTTCGCACCCCGCCGTCACGATTGAAATAGGGGAGGTAGGCAATATTGGTCAGTGTGCCGCTGTTGCGAAGGCCGGTTCTGCCCATGACACCAAGAGATAAAGGTTTATCATCTGCAAAACCAAATTGCGCGTGATGACAGGAGGCACAAGAAACGGTGGAATCAATGGATAAAGCGGTTTCGAAGAAAAGAGATTTGCCGAGAGCGATAGATTCTTTGGTAAGTGGATTTTTACCAGGAATATCAGGTGCTTCCCAACCTTCTCTGAGCTTAAAAGTATAGGGAGTAAGCTTGTTCGTTTTATTGCATTGGCAAATTGATAAAATTGTCAAAATGCCAATGCAATAAACGGTGATATTTTTTAGACAATATTTATTCAACAATATTGAAAGAGGCACTATAATTAGCTAATATTTTATCTGCTACATCCTTATTGTCAGGCTGTACTTTTGTGAAATTTTCAGTCGAAAAATCCAGGTTTGATAGTAAACGTTCCAAATCGAATACGATTTGATATTCGTTAGAACCTTCTTCTATTAGTGCATTTGAATTGATGTTAATATTGGCTAGATACTCGTCTCTTCCTAGATGATATGTAAGTTGGGTTTCGAATTCTCCGTCGCCATCAAGATCAGCGTTGCCATCAATATTTAGAAAGCGATACCCCGTATTCCATCCCCAATCCATTGATGGATTTTGCTGACTTAACGGATCATCGGCGGATCTTTCTGTAAAGTCCGTAGTAGATTGTGAGTTCGTTTCGGGGTCAACTCCCACAAAAAATGAAATCCCGGATAATCTTAAATCGTCACTCGCATCGTCGGCAGAAACTGAAAAATTGAATTCATAAATTCCTGGTTTTATCAAATGATATCTGGTAGCAGCTTCATAATCGATACCATCAGAAGTAGAAATCTTCATGTCTCCCAGATAAAAGGCAACATTGGTAAATTGAACGGGTATATTACCTAACATGTAAGTTGATTCATGCATAAGCGGTTCGCTACCCACATTCATTTGAAGTTTAAAATTAACATCCCTTGGATCATCATCACCACACGAAAAGATGATCAGACCTATTAGGATAAAAGCCAGTGCTGATTTAATAATTCTCATTTCTTGATTAATTTTTTATTGCGTTTGTCAAATTATCTGAGAGTTCGTTTACTGCATCTATTTGAGACAAGCTATGAATTTGGGCGAAATCGTCAATAGGGAAAATTCGATTTTGTCCATCAAATAAATCATACACATCAAAAACAATATCTATCTCCGTTCGTTCACCATCATTTATAAGTATCGGGTTGTCCAATGAAATGTTTCTTAGGGCCTCATCAGCTCCTGTGTGCAGTGCGATGCCTGTTTCTCTGGTTCCGTCGCCATCCATATCCATATTTCCTTCTACCTTCAAGAAAACAAAACTCTTCCATCCGAACCAATTTTCCGAAGGCTTGGCTAATGGATGACCCGAGGGAAACTCTCCAGGATCTTTTTCATTTAATTCAGCAGGTACTCCAATATTAAAGGATAATGTACTGAAAAAACCAGGAGGAACGCCTTCGACGGTCCAATTGTAACCTTGGGATGCTAATATGCTGGTGGCATGAGAATCGGTAAGGTTATGAAATTCTACGTTTACTATATTTTCATCATCCAATGTGACTTCGGAGATATAAAATGATATTCGCGTAAAATCTATGCTCCTGCCATCCGGGTAAATGAATGGTTCGAATAATACAAGTGGTTCGCTATTGTATTGCAGTTTTATATTGAAATCGATAGTGCCTGAAGGGTCGTAAACGTATTCATAGAATCTTTCTGCCGTACCTTGATTCCCTGCTGCGTCGAATACATCAATGGTTAATACAATGGTACCACTTTCAGCATACAAAAGGTTGAATGAATTTGATAAATTTTGAGATTTTCCTTCTAATTCTTCCCTGAATGATGTGATGGAATTATCCGGACCGGTAACGTTAATTAGTGCATAATCCAAT
>JBCCVV010000377.1:0-4837 GCA_039194925.1 Bacteroidota bacterium | reverse complement strand
TTAAAATTATTTTTTAAATTTTTATTATTTACTATTTGTTTAAAAAAAATATTTTAAAAATTAACATTTTTTTTTTAAACCACTTCTATATTAATCAATGCCGTCGCCCCCACAGAAATTCTCAATTAATAATATAACTGGGAAAATTCGTAAAAAACCTTAACTCAATCTCACCTCATTTTGGACTATAAATAAATAGGTACTCGCAATTGGATTCGAACCAATACCATAGGAGTAGAAATCCCACATTCTTCCATTTAAACTATGCGAGTATTGGTGGACTCGAAGAGATTCGAACTTTGCACTTTTGGTTTCGAAGACCTAAGCGATCCACTGAGGGCAATCTATGTTTCAAATCAGAAATGCCAAATACATATTAATCTCTGGTCAAGTGCATTTGTGAATTTCTTCCGAAAAAACTTGAGCAGGTATAGAGAATCGAACTCTATTCTCTGGGTTACAAGCCCAGTACATCACCATTTATGCTTTACCTGCTTGTGGCCAAAGAAAGTGGATTCAAACTCAGTATCTACAGTTTAACAGACTGCTGCTTATGCTATTTAAACCTTCGCTAAAAGGCTACAACAGACGGTTAATTTATTTCTATAAAGAGCATTTACAATATCCCACAAAACAAATCGAGCAGGTATAGTGAATCGAACTCTATTTTCCGGGTTGGAAACCCGGCACATCACCATTTATGCTTTACCTGCTTATGGTCGAGGCAAGTAGATTCGAACTACTGTTTTCAACCGCTACCTTAGTCATGCGTATCAGACATGCTGGTTATACCTCGATGGCTGACCAGGTGAGACTCGAACTCACTATCTTCAGTTTAACAGACTGTTGCTTATGCCACTTAAGCTTCTGGTCAATTTCGTTGCGGAGACAGGATTCGAACCTGCATACGGAGGCTTATGAGACCTCTTGCTTACCCGTCGCTCACCCCGCAATATTTTATTTCACCTTAATAGATCCAGCCTTATCTGTCAGATGATCCTTGCAAACTCAGAAAATGCTACCCACCGCTAACGCTGCTTGCCACGCCTAAGCGTGGTTCCTTCACTTGTCAGCTATCGTTGCCACATCATCGACGTTCGTTCAGTCCCCCTGCTGGACTCGAACCAGCACCCTCCCGCTGAAACGGCGGGATAGTCTAACCAATTGAACCTAAGAGGGCAATAGTGGCAACGGTTGGCATCGAACCAACTACCTTCTGTGCTTCAAACAGATGCTCTACCAATTGAGCTACGTTACCGAAATTTGATTTAGAGCCTAATTCCAAAACTGTGTCTAACTTAAGCTCTCAATATGCCGTCCCAACCATTTATTGGGACGGCTTGACAATCGTAACTTGGTTTAGAGTATGTTTAAAAATTTTGCGAACTGATTTTCAAAGAATTATGGTTCTGACTAAAGGATCAAAATCGAATTTAGCGGGCTAAATGAGATTTTTAGACTGACGTCAGGTTCATAAATACTTGGAAAGCAGGAAGCACAAAATTTAGTTATGAATTAGTACCAGTATACTTTAAAATCCAAACTAAATTTTTAAGCATGCTCTTAATTATCTCCTACTAAATCTCGTAGTTGATCAATAATTCGACCACCACCATTAACGGTGATTTCTCCTACCTTGTCGGCAATTTTTTCCATGTATTCCATCTCTTTGAGTTTGAACAACATTTCATTTTCACCCATAAGTTTTGCTGTATTCAACAGACTTCTTGTAGAAGCTGTTTCTTCTCTTCTCATGACCAGATTCGCTTGGGCTTTCTTTTCAGCCAACAAAACCTGATTCATGATTTCTTTAACATCACCAGGTAAGATGATATCCTTCAAACCACAATCCATCAATTCTACACCAAGCTGTTTTACTCTATTTTTAGCGTACTCCAGAATGTATGGTGCTATACTTGATTTGTTTTGCAGCAATTGATCCAAAGAAAACTGACCCACATATTCTCTAAGACCAAGTTGCAGGATTACATAAAGCTGACGGTAGTGATCTTTGCATTCTACCAATGCTTTTTTGATATCCTTTACCTGATAATGAGCGAACAAATTCATGCGAATTGAAGCCTTATCTGATGTCAATAGCTCTTGACCACTTACTTCAATTTGCTGTTTTCTGATATCTACTTTGCTTATAATGACATTCTTATCTCCTTTCCAGAAGTAATATGTACCCGGCGAAAGTTCTTTAACAAATTCACCATCAACATGAAGAATGCCTCGCTCATAACTTTGTACAACATGTGTGGTCAAATACTTCATGAATACAGGTTTTTGCAATATTTTTCCACTTATAGAATGATCCACTTCAATTGAATTTAAATCTATAATATCATGTCTTAGATCCAGTCCATTCTTCCAAAATGAATACCTCCCTGGCTCCAAGACTTTATGGAAATTTCCATTTTTATATTCTATCGCAATCTCATTATCCGCAACTTCAACAACGTCAAGATTAGCTTTCAATGGTAGACACTCAAGTAATAGATCCAGGTCAATACTGTGGTAGAATAATTCTGTAACATCATACTTTACGATCTTTACAAATGATCCCACCCAGTGCAAACCGGGCTCCAATACATCAATGAGTTCTCCGTGCTTGAATACAAGTGCTTTTTCATACGCTTGTACTCTGACTCTGGTTTTGAATAGATACCTAAGTAACATAGTTCTAAATATTTAATTGGTTAATAATTTCATTTTCATAATAGAGGGCTGTGTTTTTACATTCATCAAATCTTCGATGGATGAAGTTTTAAGTTGAATCTCGCCCAGGTTCCTTCTCTAGTTAAATCAATCATTTCAAAATGATGGATATAAAAGAGAATCCCCCAATAGAGTTTCAACGGTATCCAACCTCATGCTGACCGCAGTTCTGATTTTCAAATCAACCGTTTGAAAGTATACCGTTATAGGTATTTCCTCAATTCGGAAAACTTGAAGTGAACATTCAAACACTGCACCTCCCTTTGATCATTTTAATGAGTGATCTGCTCTAAAGGAAAGTAGATTAAAATTCTACCGCGTCTACCAATTTCGCCACAAGACCATTACAGTCCTGACAGGATTCGAACCTGCAACTTCGAAAAAGTCCATTGCTCTACCCGCTGAGCTATAATACCGATTGGTATGAATGGGAGTTGAACCCATGACCCATGGAATATGGAGGAATTCCGACTTGATTTGATCGTCAAACCATATGCAACTGCTCTGGTTACATGGGGCTGTACAGAAACCCTCATCAGGGATCATAATCCAAATCAAGAAGTCCTTCTTTAATCACACTTGGTGATGTATTTTATTTCACTTTATCTATCAATGCTTTCACTGATACATTCAAAATTTAACTTGCTGTCCACACACTATGGTAATTTCAGTACTCAAACTCTTGGCTAAAATTTCACATAGAGTTTCAGGTTAAATTCTATAACTACCATTAGCATCACTCAGCTTCGTGCACCATCCAGGATTCAAACCTGGACTTTAAGAGTCTTAAGCTCTTTGCCTCTGCCATTTGGGCTAATGGGGCCGTGGTACGGAGAGAGAGATTCGAACTCTCAAAACCCTGATTCTAAGTCAGATGCGTATTCCATTTCCGCCATCTCCGCAATTATCAACGGTTGTCCTGATAGGATTCGAACCCATCCTACAAGAGCCAAATTCTTATGTGCTGCCTCTACACTACAGGACAATGCATAGTACTCCGTATGGGGATCGAACCCACATTTCTTGATCGAAAGTCAAGTGTACTCTCCAATTATACGAACGGAGCATTTTTAGTCTGGGAAACAGGATTCGAATTCCGCTTTTTACGGAACAGGCACTATGGCCTCTCGCGTCCAAGGTGAGTAAACAACCACCGTTATCTTCCCAGATTGTAGTGCGGTATTGACGAGATTCGAACTCGCAACTTCCCGAGAGACAGTCGGGCACTCTACCGTTGAGTCACAATACCATATAATTCTGTGCAAAAAAAAAGCACCTCTCCGATGCCAGAGAAGTGCTTTTCAATAATTAGATTTTTATCTAGTTTATCATCGCCATCTTACTCTGGTCTTATAAATCTTACGCTCCCCAAAAATCAAATCCAGGAGATCAAAACATTGAAATGTTGTAGGTATGTCTTGAATGCATCTGGAACACATCGTTATTTCTGATTGTATTGAATGATTATGTTTCATCACGTTTTTTATTTCTGCCGCAAAGATATGCACAAAGTTTTTAATAATCCAAATAAATTTTGACTTAATTTATTGATTTTCAATTAGTTATGAATAATTAAATGCATAGGGATTCCAGGTCACCAACTAGTAACTTTTCTAACATTTACACAATAGTCTGTCTCCCAATTGCTTACGTTTCAAGTGTCAATATTTTAGATCAAACATATTTTATTCATCAAATTTTGATTTTTTCAATAAAAAAAGGCGTCCAATTTTGATTGGACGCCTTTTCAACAAATTATCGTTCTTATTTTTCTTTAGTCATATCGTTAATTTTTGCAAAAAGCGTCCTTGGGAATATGTCAATTCCATATCCGGTCTGAGTTGAATCCCCCAGAAAATCTTATTTATATGACGTTCTGTTTTTTGCATTTGCCTGCAAAGGTATCTTTTTTCTTGATCTAAACGCTATTTGAGTTAGGAGTATGAGATTAAAATACATAAATCCCATAAGGCTGAAAGGCATAACAACCTCATATTGGGTAGCATTTTTTGACTAAAAATGGTGACAAATCTATTCAAGGCATTAAATTTTAGAAAAGTCTTGAAGCAGAATGTTATTCTATAAAATGTGCACTTTATTATACACACAACAGGAG
>JBCCVV010000376.1:0-4854 GCA_039194925.1 Bacteroidota bacterium | reverse complement strand
TTCTTTAGGGTTGTATAAACATCTTTGTCCGTTAATATAAAGCAATCCAAAATGATACTGACCTTGATAATTGTCTTTTATTCCTTTATAAGGTTTTACATTTCTTGGAAATGAGTACTTAGGATTTTTGAATTTGACTGCTGATGCACTATGACCTAGTAACTTGAATGTGTAGTTGATTACATAGATTAAAGACTCAATGATGTTTTGCCGTGAATTTGAAATTATATTTATCAACTTATTTTTATAAAATTTTGCATGTTTTAAAACCCTTGACCTGCCGAAATAGTATCTATCCAACTGACCAGAATGGAAACCTGAAATAAAACTCCGTTTCACTAAATGGGCAATTGTTTGATTCTCCTTAAGTAAGTAAGCAATCGAATATTGATTGTAAGCCAAAGCATAACCCATATTAAAAGCTCTTATCGATAGATCTAGATCCTCATGCCAGAGTACATTTTCATTGAATCCTCCTATTTTCATAAATATTTTAGCACTATAAATACAAGCTCCTGTTACTACTACAGTCCCGTATTCTGAGAAGAATGAAGATTGTACATTTGGTAGAAATCCGTACTTCTTTTGCCTGGTTTGACATTCTAGATCCCATTTAAAACTGCCTTGGGATGCGGCAACAAGTTTATTATTTAGGATTGTTTTTTGATTGTTTACCCAATTTCGTGATAGTGCAATATCTGAATCTACGAATACGAGGTATTCGAATTTGGCTTTTTGAGCTCCTAGGTTTCTTGAGTATGATCTATTCCTTTTTTGTGTCGTAATAAAGATTATGTTTTCACGCTTTTCAAGATATCGTAAAATTTTTTTTGTCGGCCTACATAAAACAACGATTACTTCATACGCATCCTGATTTATACCAACTTGGTTTTGAATGCTATGTAAGCACCTATCAATAGTTTTGTCACTTTTATATGCCGGTATAATGAATGAGTATCCCATATTTTTTACCTATAACAGCAGTTTGTGCACCCACAGTAGATCCGCATAAGGCCTATTGGCGTATGCACTTTATTCCACACTGCTTTCTTTTTTTACATTAGATCCCCTTGTTTAATTTCTAAACGCTCTGGAATTGTATTGAATTCATAAATTGTTTCAGGGTTGCCACACCAAGTACCAACATAACCATCATTAGCTTCTCTTACGCTAAAATCAGGATTTGGTACCCCAGTATCAATTTCTTCTGTATACTCTTCTCTATAGTATAAAATTGATTTAAATCCTTTGTTTCTAAATGAAATCGCCTTTTCTAAATACGATTTAAAATCAAACTTTACTTTTGGTAAATTTTTAGTTTGATTTTCTAGGTCAATTTTCACCAATTCATCTGAAAACATATTCTTCATTAATTCAGCAAACTTTGTTTTGTGGCTTTTATCTAATTTTTGGTTAATACGCTCTCGAATAAGAGACTGCGATGAGTTCAAAGCTATTTCTATTAGTTTTTGTTGATCAGTTATCGAATCAATTGCAGTAATTTGAAGGTCTAATTTATCCTCTCTTAAAGCAATTTCTTGGAGAACTTCATCATTTTCCAAATTCTTGATAGCCGCTTTTCGAATTGAATCGGATTCTTTACTATTCGCAAAATTTATGAGATGTTGTTCATCTTTCAATTTTTCAATAGCTGAAATTTTAGCCCTAATTGATTTACTATTTTTTGCGATTTTAGCTAGTATCTCATCATCCTCTATCTTTTTAATTGCCTCTATACAGACTTCATGAAAAGGCTCATTTAATGCTATTCTTTCAAGAATTTTAATATCATTTACCTCTTTAACGGCCATTTTTCGGGTATTTTCACATTTTGCTTCTTCTGCAATCTTTGGGAACAGACTTTTTCCATTCAATTTATTCAATGCAGTAGTACATATCTTCCAATCCTTTTCCTCGACTACTATCCTATATAATGTTTCTTGATTATTCAGCTTTCCTACTGCAAAGTTTCTGATTTTCGTATTCAAATTGCTTTGCGCTATATTTTTAAATAATTTTTCCAATTGTTATTTTTTGAGTTTTAATTGAGAGGAATGGTGAATGATATTTGCCTGCAGGCTTTAGCCAATGTCATCATATCTATTGTTATCAGCTTTTTTCTTCTAAGTATTTAGTTCTGATTTCTTTCAATGTTTTATTCTTGTATTTCCAAACATTCCATCCATTTACTGTTTTTCGATGACTTCCTGCATCTTGTATTCCAGCGAGTGCAGCATAACTTGGTGTTGAAAATATCTGCCCAAGAACTTCGAGTTGTCCATCTTCTTTTATTTTGGCAGTATACTTTTTCTTTTCTCCATTTTTAGGTTTGTACTGCATTATTAATTTTTCGTTAGGTTTAAGGTATTCAGCTTCTACCAAGTCTTTTAATGACACATCATAAAATGTGATTTTTCGATTTGAAGATTTTGAATCATTGTTTATTGTTGTGTCAATGTTTGGTCTATTTTCGTCTGGGAATTGATAACCTACATTGGTTTCATTTCCAAATTCTACGAACTTATGAATTAGCCATAATTTCACTTGGTATTTCAATGTCTCTGCCCATTGTTTTAAGTCTTCGGTAATCTTATCGATTGGAATTGCAATTATTGGTTGTTGATCAAGGATTTCAGCAAGTACTTTACGAACGTGAATTTCTTTTATGTTTAAATCTCTGAATTTTTCTTGAGTTGTTTCGTCATCTTCAAATTGTTTAATTGCAAGTTCAATAATTTCTTGTTTGGATTCTGGTTGGGCTGCGGCGATTACTTGTTTACTAACTTGCGGAGCAATATGAGACCAAACACTATGCTTGGCAAGTTCAGCTTCCATTAAAAACCAATTCTTTGAATCAAGATCTATCGCAAAACCATCAGGAATTGTTCCAGACCCATCTGATGTTTTGATTATCTTCTTTGGTAGAAATATTGAATTTGATCCGAATATTAGCTCGTAGTTTTCTATTACTACATCTTCTAATTCTTGTTCAGAATCGAATTCCGCTTCTATGAATTGTATTTTATTAACTATTAGCATTATCTCTTCAAGTTGATTTGATATTGAATTCTTTTGGTTTTAATCAAAGGTTCAAGTTCATTTAAGGTTAATAATTTGTATGAAGAAGAGTTTTCGTGAAGTGTTACAAAACAAAATTTGTATTTATCACCAAGCAAATCTGCAAGCTTGAATTCATTTTCAGTTGCACCGAAAAAGAAACCTGCCGGGTTATTTGGTAGTTCTTTCTTGGTTGTTTTTAATTCAACTAAAGTGATTTTATCATTTTGCTTTAGTTTTATGATTTCATTCAAATTCGATTGTCCAGGGATTAAAATGAGATCAAATGCTCTCGAATTCCTTTTAACAAGGTTTAAAAGTTCCATTACCAATTTCCGACTTTCTTTACTCGGATTTAAAAATGAATGATCTTTGTCAATAAGAAATTGAATTGCTTCTTTCTCAGATTCATTATTCTTTAATGTTATACTATATGATTGTTCTCCTTTCATTTGATCGCAAATTGCTGATAACGGTTTAGCGATATGGAGCGTACTGACGTTAGCGAGTGCGCTCTCATCATCCCATGTTAGGAACAGGCTTTAATTTTTTCCAATTTTCTATCAAAATATTGTAGATTTTTAATCGACTTTCTGTATCGTTTTTAAATCCAGCATCTTCTCCAACGTAAATTTTATATAAATTTTGATCCTTATCTTATATTTCAACTACTTGGGGCAATCCGTTTATCTTGTTATTGATTAATTGGATGTCATTTGGGGCTTCAATATTTTTAAGGTCTATACTTTTTACTTTATCTGTTTCCACATATCTGTGTCTATATAAAATTCTAAAATTAGTAATGGCAAAATATACTGGAGTCGGGATTTCTTTTTTATGCCAAAAAGGGATGAACTTGGTGAAATAATAAATCAACTTCACAAACCCAAAAAATGCCTTTGGTATTTCTAAATCTGAAGATGATGAGCTTAAAAGGTTTGGAGGATAAATTGCTAGTGCCCAATTATCTTTAGTTTCATGAAAGTAGCTTATTTCTTCTTTATTTAATTTCTTATTTCTGCCAAATTCCTTTAAGAAATCTATATTGTCGAAACCTGGTTTTGGTTTTTGGGATTTTTTTTCATTCTTATGAGTAAAATATAAAATTGCAATTGATGTAATCATTGGTAAGATAAAAACAAATAAATACCAATAAACTCCCAGTTCATTTTTTAATTCGTCTTTTGATATTAAAATTTTAATGAATAACCAAAATGTTCCAACTTGGACTAGGTATGCGATTAAAAATTTACTGAGAGCTTTCATTCCTTTTTTTTAATAAAAAATTTATTCTTTTATCTGCTTGTTCTCAACGTCTACGCGAGATGCGACGTGCGACCAAAGGGAGCATGACGTCATCCTCGCTTGTTGTGTCTCGTTTTTCCTTTTTTAATTGCAAT
Source organism: Bacteroidota bacterium (assembly GCA_039194925.1). Lineage (GTDB taxonomy): Bacteria > Bacteroidota > Bacteroidia > Chitinophagales > Saprospiraceae > CAJXUU01. The sequence goes on along the minus strand of JBCCVV010000376.1, from coordinate 397 downwards.
TACAAATAGTCTTTTCGTTTCTGTTCAACTTTTTCAATAATTTCTTGAACGGTATCCTTTAGCTCCGAACCCATCTTTTGATATTCCATAGGGTGTTCTTTTTGCATGTAGTACATCAATGCAAAATATACAGGTTTGAACCTGTCTTTTAGAATATGATTTTTAACCGACTCTTTAAAATCAATTTTTAAATGAGAAGTGAGGTAGTTAGGCTTTTTAAGTTGACTTGGTGCTTCAATTTTTAGATTGAATAAATCATATGTTTGTTTATATGCTTTTTTGGCAATTAAGAGAATTAAATAATCAATTATATCATCAGTAAAAAAGTCCTTATTACTATCAGGAAATTTAAAATATTCTTTGGCAATTTTTATAGATTCATTTACTTTATTATTCC
>JBCCVV010000375.1:0-4863 GCA_039194925.1 Bacteroidota bacterium | reverse complement strand
CGATCGATAGTATAATTGGTTTAATTCTCATTTAAGCACTAGTGATGTTTAAAACGCAAAGATACCATTCTTTAAATTTATGGCGATAGGATAAGCTCTGCAATATGCAAGCCATTATGTACAAAACCAGATTTCCAGCAAAGATCAGAAGCCCTATTTCTATTAGTTGTGAGCAGATCCACTCACAATTAAACCGTTTTCCTTTTTTTAATCCTCAGTAATCAAACATTCTTTACATATTCATATCAAACCAACATCTTTAAATGTTGCTTCATTAAATGACATTGAATTAAAGACTTTGATATCCATAAAATGATAAATAAAAGAACATATTCTGATTCTCATTTCGTTTTTGAATTCTGCATTGACACAGACCTTCATTTAATATAATTGAAGTCGTTATAATAAATAATTTTCAGCTTTTGTATTAACAAATGAATCAGGATATGATTAAAAATCAATTATCTGATGATTTATTCAAACTCAACCATACTTTTAAGCCAAAAATGAATTTTATTCATATAATAACACCAATAACTGAATTACATTATAATTTATCAAATTATTGCTGAATATATTTGCAACTATAAAGATATTCCTTCTATATTTGTCTTATCAATCACACTAAAGTGGTGTGTATAATTAAATACTGTGAAGTGACCGAACGATTCACGCTATGGGGTGATGAAGTACGACAGTGCTTCAAGTGAGGAAACCGCGAAAGCGGCGTGCATTTTGCTAAACTATACTTCACATTTTTAATATGTTTTTGAATAAATATACTGTGAGGTGATGAAATTGGCAGACATGCCCTCCTGTCTCGGGGGTGGAGATCACGCAACAAACGCCAGGTAATGGGTTGACCACAAAAGTTTTTCCCACTAATCAATTAAAGATACTTGCCTGATGGCTAAGCGCTCCGTGGAGGTTCGAATCCTTCTCTCACAGCAAACTGTTTTCTTTTTTGAAGACAGCCAAATCCAAGCAATAATGATTGCGGGTTAATTATTAATATTGTGAGGTGATAAAATTGGCAGACATGCCCTCCTGTCTCGGGGGTGACCAAACGATTCACGCTATGGCGTGATGAAGTACGACAGTGCTTCAAGTGAGGAAACCGCGAAAACGGCGTGCAACAAGCCAATTTATTCTTTACAAGTTTAATGAGTTTATTAACAAATACACTGTGAGGTGATGAAATTGGCAGACATGCCCTCCTGTCTCGGGGGTGGAGATAACGCAACAAACGCCAGGTAATGGGTTGACCACAAAAGTTTTTCCCACTAATCAATTAAAGATATTTGCCTGATGGCTAAGCGCTCCGTGGAGGTTCGAATCCTTCTCTCACAGCAATAGAAATTACAATTTAGTAAGATTGAGACTGCCTAAGGGTGGTCTTTTTTTTGCCCAATCCTATACTTTATAAGCATAGCAGATGATTATCTGCTTTCTACATAATTTCGGATCCGAAGTATTAAATCAATACTAAAGCACTGCTACCCTGGAGTGTAATGCCTCGGAAATTTTTATCAATGCCTTTTGCCCTATTCCGATAGTAGTATAAACATATAAAGGACTATATCGATTAAAGGAAGCCAGGTATAAATCCTTTCTTATTAATATCTCCACCTTCTCATCCAATACAAATAAAATACTAAATCATTGTAAAACAGAACGTTAATCGATGAATCAAGTAGCCCCTACTTTCAGTAGATACACGTTTTAAAGCAACGTAGAATTACGGAATTGATACGTATTTCTACGTGAAAAAATGCACTTTTCAAGCATCACCTTTCGATATGGGTTAATTTGATCGACATCACGACGATTATCCATTTGCACCAATAATAACTTTTAACACTTCAAAAATCTATAATTTTATGGCACGGCTACCTTATACTATTCCTTATGATCCCAACTTCTTAGGAGATGGATTTCAAGTACATCTTCCCGGCTCATGTTGTAAAGGAAACTTATACAATAATGGTCAAGTGATTGATTACATACATTTTTCTTTGGTGATGAATGAAGATCGACGTTCTGCTCTTTACACTGCACATAATATCGATGTTTCACAGAGAAAAAGTGTTTCAAGAACCAGATGGGCCCTGGACCACAGATTGACCAATGGGATACAAACCGGAGAAGAAGCATATTCGAATAATCCATGGGATAGAGGTCATTTGGTAAGAAGAGCTGCTGTTGCATGGGGAAACAGAAACAGGGCAAAAGATGCCAGCGATTCAACGTTTTATTTTACCAATGCCGCTATGCAACATCGCGATTTCAATCAAAGTACAAGCAAATGGTTGGGTTTGGAAGATTGGGTACTGCAAAAGGCTGGAAATATAAATTCAAAACTTTGTGTATTCACAGGCCCCATCTATACCAAAATTGATGAGTACCACAGAAATTACAGAATCCCATCTGCATTTTTCAAGATTGTTGTTTTAAGAGACCCCACAGCCGACGGGAATGACTTATCGGCATTGGGCTTCGTTATGACTCAAAATGAGGGTTGGCGTATGTGGAGAAATAGACGAATTGAAAATCTTGAACCTTACCTTGTCGGCATCGCAGATATCGAATCCTACACCGGTCTGGATTTTGGTGAAATAGCTGAGTTGGATGAATTTGAATGGAGACATCCTAGATTTAGAGATCGTTCACAGATGAGTCCAATAAAAATTAATGGCCCGGAGGATATACGCTTTAATGGTGATCGCAGAAGATCAAATTCCGGATTCACAGCTACCAGAAATTTAATTGGACTGGAACACAATGCTGTTTCTCGATCTACTCCTGGTTTACATGAGGATCAATGTGATGGATGTGGAGACAAAACGCTGAAAGATCAAATCCACATTAAAGCACTCCAAACCCAAATTGATAACCTGGCCTTTCTCATGGAATCTTTGATTGAAGATGATGCGCTTGATCTGAAAAGAGATGCTAAGCGAAAGATTGTACATAATTTGGCTAGAGTCGTCGGGGGACAAATAGTTCCTTTCGGTGATTTCCCGGAATGTGTTGCCCTTGGAGATGATCATCAATGGTTTTGTACGGGGGTATTAATTGATAAAAAAGTAGTTTTGACCGCTGCACATTGTGACCCTGAGGATATTACCAGAGTATTTATTGGAGGTCGACAAATTTCTGATTTAGGTGCTGGAGAAGTACTAAAGGTGGAAAGCACACATATTCATCCCGATTACAATGGAAATCTAATTCCTTCTCATGATATTGCCGTACTCATATTAGAAGAGGAGTCTAGATACAATCCGGTTCCAATCGCAAGTGAGAATGACACCGAACAAGAAGATAATTTAACCGTCGTAGGATTTGGTAGCGATTCTCCAAATGGCATGACAGGTTTTGGCACAAAAAGATATGCTGATGTCCCCCATACAATAACTCTGGGCATGGATGCTGAAAACATTGAGCGTTTGCAGCAAGAGCATGGTTTTGATAATACCTATGAATTACATGCTGGAAAAAGAAATTTAGGAATTGATTCGTGCAATGGCGATAGTGGCGGACCGCTATATACCTCTGGCGAATATGCCGATAGAAAGGTCACGTCACTAACATCAAGAATGGCTTATTCCGGTTCCGATCCATGTGGTGATGGCGGTATTTATACAAAAATATATCCCTATATGAGTTGGATCAATTCTTTTAAAGACGGTACGGAAAGCACAAAGGAAAACTCTAAAGGCATCTATATATCCTCCGCTATGCCAAACCCATCTGGAGTCGATAGCGGCAACGAATGGATAGAATTAACCAATGCCAATGAAGATAGAATTGAATTAAATAATTTTTCATTGCGCGACAAACAAGGAGGAACGCTTAATTTGAATGGTTTTATAGAAGGAAAAAGCGCAAAAACTGTTATGCTTGCTAAGAATAGTCCAATAAAACTTGGAAATAATGGAGACGAAATAATCCTATTCAAAGGGGACGAGATAATTCATAATGTAGATTATCCTAAAGCAGGTTCCGGACAAGTATTGTTATTTGACAAACCTTTTACCGAGAGTGATATAAATGAAGGGTGCAATAATGGCAATGGAGAAACAGAAACACAGGCAGACCCTTGTTGAAGTAGGGAATCGAAACAGTCGAATTACATTCTCACAAAAAAGAGTATCCTACTTAAATAACAAATCATAAAGTAGGATATTCTTTTTTCAATGCTCTTTCAATCAGTTTTGTGAATGAATTAAACAGGTAGCATTTCTTAATTTAGATGCGCGTTTCATTTTTTATTTTCTATTGTCACCCCGTCCTTTATCGAAGGGTTGGCGTTAATAAATGTGTTGTAATTTCATCAAAGTTGACGCTTGTACATAGTGGAGAAACTTGGCTCAATTGTAGCAGACAATGCCTCGTTTTGAACGATTTTTTGAACAGTAATCTCTTATTTTCCTATTCATTCTATGGTTCTATATTGTTATCTTTAGGTCGTTGAGAAACAGGTTAAGAAGTGATTTAAAAACGTATGTTAAAATGATTTATAAGTGTTTGAGGCACAGATTGAAGCTTCTCGCCGATTATATGGGATAGGCATTTTTGAGGTTCGTAGCCAAAGCGCGCGTAGAGCTTTATATCCTAGATTAAAAAAAGCTGATGAGGTGTGTTTCAATGAGTTGTAAAGGAATTAACAATATGTGGTAACTACACAGCCATTTTGAAAATTACAAGATAATAGTTACATTTAAACGACCTACCTTGAAGATAATGGATCCATAAAAAGATTTATTATCGAAGATTTATCAGAAATACTAGTTGAATTAAGGTCTTTGCGCAAGGAAGTTAAAGAATTGCGTGAAGAGAACCAATGTCTGCGGGAGGCTAGTG
>JBCCVV010000374.1:0-4871 GCA_039194925.1 Bacteroidota bacterium | reverse complement strand
AATTATATTTTATTTTTTAAAGATTCGTTTTGTGATCAACATGTCGTCTTTTTGTATAGTTAAAAAATACAATCCGGTATTAAAATCACGAAGATCGATTGTTGTTTCGCCAAAAGATTTAGAAGCAGATACTTTTTGCCCTTTTGGATCTACAATTGTATAATTAATTTCAGAATTTAAATCTGTTATTGTAATGAAATCAGATGTTGGATTTGGGTAAACAGTAACAATTAAATCCTTAACGTTTTCTGTGGAAGTTGTCGTTTCAAAGAGTCTGAATTGAGAATTGACACCACCATCCCCTGAAGCACTTCCATTTCCGTTAACAGCATTTGCAGAGTAATAAAAAGTAACATTTCCAGATCCTTCTACGGGTGCGGTCCACTTGGTTTTGAATTCATTGGAGGCGCTCGGAGAATCGTGTTCCAGGTAATTTCTTTCTCCTAACTGTACAACTTGGATATTGTCACCAACCTCACTCCAATCCGTTGCAGCTGTTTCGTCATCTAAAAGAGCTACCATTTGAAATCCATATGCGTCTGGATCATCCATAGCATCAACTCGCAAAGTTATGTCATACGTTTCTCCTGGAATAAAAGAAGTGACTTCATTGCCATCAGGGTCGAACACATCAAGGTTAACGCTTGGTGAAAAAGCACCTGAAGAATGACATCCTGAAGATGCACAAGTTCTATTAGAGTCTCCGGGAGCTCCGGTAAGGGCTTGACCCACTAGACTCCCTCTACCGGCAGAATTGGACATGAAGACGATTAGTACAAATAATGAAAAAGAGATTAAAATGAGTTTTTTGGTATAGATTTTATTCATGCGATTAGTAATTTAAAATGCGAAACATGTATTTGAGAACACAAGAAAAGACAGATTGTTAAGACAACTTATTCTTCTTTATTCAATCTGTTGTATTAAGTACTGAATCTTAATTGATTAGGGTTGGTTGATTCTAGCGAAAAATTAATTGGAAAGGCGCCGAATGCAACTTAATCAAGGGGTTTAAAATGTCTGAAAACGTCTATTTATTCAATTTGGCATCCATTTTGCCTTAATGTTCTTGCGATGTTTTAGACATCGAAAAGATATACACAAATTTTACAAACCGACCAAATTTATGGAAGCCAATATAGTTGTATTGGATTGCCAAAAGATGTTTGTTGAGGGACTGGATGCCTATTTTAATCTTTTCGAGAAAAATCTTAAGATTAAAGATCGAGTCTGCTCTGCTGAAGAGCTTCAAAAAGCAATCTTAGATGAAGAAATAGATATTTTGATTATGGAATTAAATATTCCGGATCAGGATGGAATGACAATAATACAACAGGTGAGAAGCGAACATCCTAAAATGAAGATTTTAGTATTGTCTTCTTACACTGAATCGAAGCTGGTTCGCAATGCGATGATTAATGGTGCAGATGGATATGTAGCGAAAAAAAGTACATTTCAAGAACTCTTGTATGCTATACAAGAAATTCAAGAAGGTAATACATACATTGGTGATGGGCTACGCACTTCACCGGCAGCTTTCAAAAAGGAGAAAAAGCCTCCGAAAATTCAAAGTGAGTATAATGATACGTTCACTTTAAAACAAAAATTAACCAAGCGTGAACAAGAAATTTTAGAATTAATTACGCAAGGGAAAAGTAACAAACATATCGGGAAGGAATTATTCATAAGCTTCCAGACAGTGGGCGTTCACAGAAAAAATATTATGAAAAAACTAGGAATTCGCAATACCGTTTCATTGATAAAATTCGCATTAGAAAATCATTTGGTATAGTTTATGCAATAGTTTTATAAATCGAATAAAAATTGGAGTTCCCCCAGAGCTCTTTTGCTTGATTCTCTACTTAATAGACTGAACAACAAAATTTTAAATTAGACAGAATCATTTTTTAGCAAAAATTTTTAAAACCGATTTATCTCATGGAAATGGAGAAATTTACAACAAAATCGAAGACCAAATTTGGTAAGTTTATCAAGTTGGGTATTCTCTCTGCGTTGCTCCTATTATGTGCTTTCGATACAGCTTCGGCCCAGTGTCCTCTAGGATGTAATAATAGCGTTCAGATCTCTTTAGACACAGACTGTAGCGTGGAAGTAACACCAGATATGATGTTAGAAGGACAAGGTACGAACAACTGTGATTATATAGTGAGCGTACTCGGTTCAAATGGGCAACCAATTCCAGGCTCACCTGTCGTGGGTGCTGCTTATATTGGTGAAACCCTAACTGTTAAAGTTTCACTTGGCAATAATAGTTGCTGGGGAAGTATTACAATTGAAGACAAATTGCCTCCTATTATCGATTGTCCGGATGATATGACGGTTAGTTGTTATGAATCTAGCGACTTTCCTAATCCGATTGCAACAGACAATTGCGATGGGACGATCAGTGTTGATATCATTAGTGATGTTATCAATGATCTGGATTGTGGAGGTTCGACAGATACAATTAGTGCAGAAAGAGTCATTATGTATCAAGCTACGGATGCCGCTGGAAATAAATCGGCAATTTGTGTAAAAACTATCTATTTCGAAAGAATTGGATTGGACGATATCGTATTCCCAACTAATAAAGATGACGTTGAAGATGATGCGTTGGAATGTGATAATATTCCTTTTTGGGATGCTAATGGCAACGGGTATCCGGACCCAGAAGAGACTGGTACACCTACGACTACAGATGGTTTTAACATCTTTCCAAATAATTCATACTGCGAATTGAATGCTACGTTTGCAGATCAGGTACTTCCAATTTGTGAGTCAAGTTTCAAAGTGCTAAGAACCTGGACTGTTTTGGATTGGTGCACAGGTGAGATTTTAGAAGATTTTCAGATCATCAAAGTGATCGATAAAGAAGCACCAATCGTGACATGCGTGCCAGATGATCCACATGCTGTTCCTGCTGATCCTTATGATTGCCTGGGTACTTGGGTTGTTCCACCACCTATCGTGATATTTGATTGTAGCTCAACGAGTTATACCGTAGAGTATTTGTTGGCTGATAATAATGGTGATGCCCCAATTAATGGTATTTATATCAATGATAACGTGAGTATAAACTCTAGTGGCGACTATGTGATTAGTGATTTGCCTCTGGGTAGAACCTGGATAAGATACACCATCACAGATGATTGTGGTAATGTAGAAAACTGCTTTACTGAAATTGACGTGTTTGATGATGTACCACCAGTTCCTGTATGCGATGAGTTTACAGTAGCTACATTAACTAATAATGGATATGCGCATATTTTTGCTCAGACGTTTGATGATGGCAGTCACGATAATTGTAGTGATGTAACATTCGAAGTAAGAAGGATGACACCTGGATGTGGCGTAAGTACTTCAGTATGGGCTGAGTATGCAGAATTCTGTTGTGATGATATCGGAAGAGAGATCATGGTATCTCTAAGAGTGACTGACGAAAATGGAAATTCCAATACTTGTATGGTTATCGTTAATGTACAGGATAAATTGGATCCAGTTATTGAATGTCCACCGAATATCACTGTAGATTGTGGTACCAATATTGATGATTTTGATATAACTGGCTTACCTACTGCCTCAGACAATTGCGGAAATCCGGATGTAACACACACTGACTTTGGAAGTCTAGACGATTGTGGAATTGGAACAATTAGAAGAAGATGGACTGCTACTGATGCTGGGGGGAGAACTGATTTCTGTGATCAATTCATAACAGTACAGGATTTCTCACCATTCACGGGATCGTCTATTAACTGGCCACCTGATAGAACTTTGAACGGATGTGCAAATATTGATACAGATCCATCAAATACAGGTACACCCACATATAATGATGATCAGTGTAGTCTTGTTGCAGATACGTATGAAGATCAAGTATTTACTTTTGTGGACGAGGCTTGCTTGAAGATATTAAGAACATGGACAGTAATCGATTGGTGCACATTTGATCAGAATAATCCATTTGATGGTGGAATCTGGCAGTATACACAAATTATCAAAGTTAATAATAGTGTAGCACCTGTATTTGCGAGCTGTTCTAACATTACAGTTGATGCTTTTGGTGAAAATTGTAACGGATTCGCTGAGATCGTAGTGAATGCAACTGATGATTGTACTCCGGATAATGAGTTAGAATATTCCTATACTATAGATTTTGATGATGATGGATCAATTGATGCTATAGGTAGTACCAATGATGCAAGTCGAACACTTGATGTAGGCACACATAAAGTAACATTTACGGTAGAAGATCAATGTGGAAATCAAACGGTATGTATGTTTGACGTAATCGTTGAAGATAAGAAAAAGCCTACTCCATATTGCCTGAGCGAAATTACTACAGTAATTATGCCTTCATCGGGAATGATTGATATATGGTCCTGGGATTTTGATTTAGGAAGTTTTGATAATTGTCCAGGCGATGTATTGATCTCATTCTCTAGTAATGTGAATCATACGCAGGAAATTTTTACATGCGATGATCTGGGAATTAATGAACTACAGATTTGGGTAACGGATGCTTCTGGAAACCAGGACTTCTGTACTGCTGAGATAAATATTCAGGACAATGGAGGATGTGACGGTAGTAAGATAATAGGTGGTGATGTAGCAAATATCGAGAACGAAATGATCGAAGAGGTTATGGTTACGCTACAAAATATGTCAACCTATGAGACTTCTCAATATATGACACCGTTTTCTGGATACTATCAGTTTATCAATGTACCTGAAAATACAAGTTATCAGATCAAAGCTGAGAAAAATACAGGCTTATGATTGTGACAATTCCATCTGTAACCAGCGTTTGGCGCGACTCCAGTAACGCCGCACTGTCCGTTCATTGACGCCCAAAGCTTCGGCCGTTTCTT
>JBCCVV010000373.1:0-4912 GCA_039194925.1 Bacteroidota bacterium | reverse complement strand
TATTATCATCTAATTTTCAAAATGGCTGTGTAGTTACATATAAACTTAAAAAAAACCTTAACACACTCTATACCAAACATTTACAACCAATTCACTTAATAACCCCTATTAAATAGGCTTTCGGTTCTCTCTTGAGTTTTTAAGTATAAACTTCTAATTTTAAATAATTGGAGTGTTAAGACCAGATCGCTCTCAGAGTAAATTATGTAACATCTGCTACGGGGTTTTGGCAATCATCAAAGTCATTTGATAGCACTTTACTAATTAATAAATAGCTTTCATGAAAACACCTCTCTTTTTCATTATCTTTTTCCTAGCATTGGTAATCAGTATTGATGTAAATGCTCAATCTCAAAAATGGAGATTAGTAGCTCAAGATTGCGAAAATAGTGAGACGTTTCATTGCTGTTATTATGATCAAAACGGCATATATCTTTTTTGCAGAAACTGTTCAGTTCCATCTTATAATACTATCTGCAATCCAAGAAGCATTTTTCTTATCAAAATTTAAGAGAATAAACCGGTAAAATATCGGTAGAAAAGTGTGAACCATGTAAATACACTTAGATACAAAACTTCTAAGACAATTGAAACATCAATCAACAGGTTTGTATATCAGATAACCCAGTCACCAATCACGTATTTCTACGCACAAAATCACCCCCTATAATCAATATCTTGAGCCAATAAACTTTACCAAATAAATTTACAAAAACATGGGTAAGATCATACCAAATCACATCCCAGCAAAAGGCTGGAAAGGAGGTTTTATAGAAAACCATCCGGAATTGCAATACAAAGACGGTGTTGCAGATTTAAGTACAATGGGATTTAACGGCAATTTAGATTGCGTATGTCACATTAAAAGACAACAGCGGGTCTTATGGCCGGAATTTACCTGGTTGACGATAAAAGATGACCCTTCGTCCAGGTGTTTTCAAATGTTTGCGCCAGACATCTCCAGAGCAGGCTATGATAACACGGGTCAAAACTGGGCGGTCATTTGTCCACAACAAGGTGCTTATATTAAAGGTTTCGGAACGATAAATATTGAAGTAACCGTCGAAAAACAGCGGGGTTGGGTCAATGAATCCAATAAAAGCCTGGCAATCGATATGATCGTCAAGCCAAGAATTTGGTTCAGTAAGGATGCCAACCAGTCTGGATTCGGAAAACTGCTGTGGGGAGCTTTTGAAGTAGCTAATTTGCTACATCACCTGCCTATTTCTAAAGATCAAGCGATTAAAGTGCATACGCATCGTACCTATAAGATGAATCATGTAGAAAATCCTGAAGTCATTTTTGTGCGAGACAAATTGTATACACCCAAGGCGTTGGATCATTTGCCGTCCTTCACACTGCATAATAATGTAGCATGGAATTATGCAAATCTCGAAGTGGGAATTGGAGATATTGCCAAAACGGGTGATTCTTTTGTCGATACATTTAATGAATTGGTGATGGATCTTTTTAATCTGGGATCTGGAAATTTATTGCAGAAAGGAAGCGTCCTGGCATGGAACGTTTGGGTAGATGCTCCGACAAAGGTAGATCAAACCGAATGGAGAGATCATGCTCAGTATTGGCGTAGATCGATTGATGTGGATCACCGCAGTCCCGATGGAAATGGTTCAAAAGTTAGGTATGCAGATGGCACGGAATTTTCCGTGGCGGAAGAATTGATTGAAGAGGCCCTAAGAGCAATATGGCAGTTTATTAAAGATCATCTGTAGAAACAATTAAGTACGCATAAAATCACAACAATGAAATGGCGACTTCGCTCTAATGCTGGAGCGAAGTGCGCCCAGCATAACGTCGAACGAAAAGAATAAGTGATTTTAAAATACGGGACTAGAAGATATGCAATACCTGTCCTATTTCTAGTGCTTTGACAACGCTGTCTACCAATTAAGTAAAAGGATTCTTTCTATTTCCGAGTCTTACTACCCACTCCCATCAAAAAACTTCCCATGAAAAATTAACCATAAACTCCATTGAATGCGTCCATCGCACCAATATTTCCAACGGCAACGATGTATTTCTAATGATTCAATCTGATGGCAGACCGCCAATTCGATACCCTGTCGATGGTACCTGGACTATTGAGCGATAACAATACTGTAAATTTCCCGCACGGTGATGAACCAGACAAACCACAATTCGTCTAAGAGCACGTTTGCAACATCAGCATATGGGATCATGACAGAGCGTTTGGATGGGTCAATCAAACGGAGATACAGCGCACGACAATGTCTATCTGCACTGGCAGGTCGACATTGAAGCACAAGAATACAAATACCCGCTCTGGAATCAATTCGAAATGAACGAAAGTGCAAAGATGATGATTACGATGATAGTCTTTGGGATTGTGGCACGGTCGTAAAATTTGATGATGAATTTCGAATAACATTAAACATTATTTGTAGAATCAACTTCGACAAAAACCATTGATCATCACTGGGATTTGGATGATTTCGATGGTGTTGGAGATACGCACTCCCGTTTGTTCGAAGATGGCGGTACAGAATACAAGTTGACGGCAAAATTGTTGGTCAAAGGATAGGTTTTACACCAATCTGTCCATTTTATAAGATATTCTTCATTTAAATCCGCATGGAAAAAAGGTCGATGGCCTAACGTTTATGTAAAAAAATGCAGCGGTGAAACCATTATGCCCATCAATATTCATCTGTAGTAGTATGATTTCTTTATCGTTTGGGGTTGATTTTCTGTTGTGCAGGCAAATTCTGAAAATCAAAAGCTAAATAAATTTTAGTACAGGATTACAGGCTAATAAAACGAAAGGTTATGTGGATCAAAGCGTTAACCAATACTAATGTTTTAATTGTTCTGGCAATGCTGATAATGAATCAAGGGAGTTTTGCTCAGTGTCCCAGAGATATTTCCAAATCAACTACCCCACCCGAAGACGAATTGGCGCTTTACCTTCCGCTTGACAATAACCTGGCTAATCTTGGAAATGATGTATTCGACTTGGAATTGAATGGGGCTATTTTCGTAAGCAGCAAATGCAACTTTGGGCTCGAATTTGATGGACTGGATGATTATCTAAGAATAAATCCATCTTTGAATTTAGTCGATGATTTCACAATTACAGCTTGGATAAAGCCCTACAATCAAGAAGAACAGATGGGAATATTCTCCATCAGAGAACAATGCGCTTCAAGTTTTATGGGATTTTCAATGGCTTCGTTGAATATCAATGAGTACAATGTCCAGGGACTTAGCTATCAAGTCAATAAACACGAAAATTGTAGTGGATGGTCTGGTGGGGATAGATATATCGATCCCAATATTTCAATTCAAAACCATGAAGAGGTCTTCGTTGCAGTAAGGGTACAAAACAACAATTCAGAAAATAGACTTGTCACTTTATTTGTCAACTGTCAAGAATATTCTACTGAAACAGCGCTTGATCAATCGTCTGCTGAAGCCTTCGAAGCAAATAGGGACTACATCTCCACGATCGGGGCGAGTTCGTCTGTTGAAGGTTTCTCCAACACATTTGACGGGCTTATAGACGAAGTTCGCGTGTATACAAAGGCTTTGAATCAAGACGAGATTCTGGACATTTACTTCTCTTGTTTGCCGTTGACCATGGACATAACCAAAGAGCTAGATGATTGTAAACAAGAGCTCACATATATCACTTTATACGACACTGAACCTGATGTAAATTACCAACTAGTTGATATTACCAATAATCAACTGGTTCATCAGCCAATCACGGGCAATTGTGGAGAAATTGTATTTACTGTTGACGGATTTGAAGAACCGACATTTCTTCAAATTCAGGCTAGAAATCTGCAATCGGATTGCCTAATCGATTTGGACACCATTATTGAAGTATTACCAAGTTCAAAATTTATCTATCTAAGTGATACTACCCATTTGTGTGAGGGAGATAGCATTTGGATTGATGATGAATACATTCGTACGAATTCTTATATAAGCGACACCATATATTCTTTGATGTCTTGCGATTCTATTCTGAATACATTTTATGTGTTTACCCCTCCTTTAGATTATAATTTAGGTACTGATACTATTTTGTGCGCCGGAAACTCAATACTATTTGATGTGAGTGATTACCAAGGAAATTATACATGGCAAGACAATTCTAAAGACCCTATTTATGAAATTAAAGCGGATGGGACCTACTCCTTACGTATTGAAAATGGGTGCGATACCATCTTAAGCAGTATAAATGTTCAGTTCGAAGATTGTTGCACTTTACACATGCCAAATACGTTTAGTCCCAATTTTGATGGCATCAACGATGAATTTAAAGCCATCATTAATCGGGATCATTGCAAAAATATTACTTCGTTTAGAATGAAAATATTCGACAGATGGGGCTCTTGTGTATTTGAAAGTCAAAATATTGATTATGGCTGGGATGGCATGTTTGTGGGTAAAAATGCAACAATTGGTATTTACGTATACATCATAGAATATTTTAATGGATCCAATTTGGAATTACTCAGAGGTAATGTCACTCTCGTGAAATAAGTTCATTACTTCAATCAATAATCAACTTCATCCATCAAGTCTTTCCTTAACCGAATCGTTTTGGATATCTTTATGAGTGGAGTATACTTTTCACAAACCAAGCCATTTGCAAATCAAATATTGATCATGGCGATAAACATATTTCAAGTTCTAAACTGAATTAAATTAATGAAGAAAATCACCTTGCCACCAAAACGTAAATTATGAATGTCCCAGATGGATTTATTAATGAATTAGCCAGTAATGTCGGAGTAGGTGCCGTTATTCTTTTAGGTGTATTTTTCATTGTGGTCGGTCGAGAGCCTAGAATAATAGGAGCAACAGACCATTACGCCAATACCAAGACTTGGGCATTAATTGGGATTATCCCACTATTTAC
>JBCCVV010000372.1:0-4914 GCA_039194925.1 Bacteroidota bacterium | reverse complement strand
CTTATAGCCGCAGCTGATTTAAACATATTTAATACATCCTCGTCATATTCAGGGCAACTATAGCCTAGAATTACCCAACAATCTGATATTGATAATACCTGCTTGGAAACCTGATTCATTGTCTTATAAAAGAAACCTTCTCCATTACCTTTGTTCCTACCTGGTGGAATAATTAAGTCCAGGGCAGGGTAATTACACACGGGACAACTTTCATTTGAATTTTTGAGTGAGAAGTAAGTAGGAGCACCATTTTCCCATTCATTTTTTTTGGCAAATGGTCGTAAGTAGTGAGTACAATCAAAATTATGACAAGAATATAGATATAGTGAACCATGTAATTTTACGTAAGCGGATTTAATTTTTGTAACCTCAATACTATTACCCTTCATTGTTGAATTGAGAATGTTCAACCAAGTTTTACATTGAACAGATTCTAAGCCTTTAACAGAGGCTTCGGCCATTTGAAAAGACCAGTCTAACAAGCAATCATAATTCATGGGGATAATAGACCAAGAAGGGTTAATTGCACTTAGAACTGCTAATCGACCATAATTGTGAGGAGGCTCTGGGTTATTAGAATTAAATCCAGTTTCATTTAGCCAGAGTTGACTTTGACCGAGTGAAACTGCTACTGCAACCGTTTTTGTCAAGTCAGTTAAAATCTGAGCGGCATCTCTTGCTTTTTTTTTCATCTTTACGTTCAATTAATTCTCTAATGACTTTAAAAGTTATTTCAAGACCTCTTCCCAAGGCATCCTCAATTGTTTCAAAAGGTAATTCATTATTGTTTATTAGTCTTTTTAACCTTTTTAAAATTGATTCGTCCACAAAACGTAAATCTATTAATTTTCGAGTTATTGGAACTCCTTGTCTTCCTTGCCCTAAGGAGTCGAAAGAAGCTCCTGCACCTAATATCCAACATGTTGATTTCGTAAACTTCATCTATATAACTTTTAATCTTAAATTTTAATTCGCTTAATCCACTTTTGATTATCTCTGTGATAGTAGCATACAACGGTTGGTGCAAATGGCTTGAGGGCGCATAGCCTTCATGAGCATTTTGCACTTTGTTGGGCGTTCGTATTCTTTTTACTAAACTTTAATTCTTTCGTGATTGACTTTTTCTAATTTGTCACTATCTGCAAACCTGAAGAATGAAAATTCATAAATCCTATGAGCAAGAGATGTGCTTCCATCTCTCTCAATTTTTAAGCCTTGCGATTGATTTAAAATTTCTAAGACCACACAATCTGGACTATTTGATGATATTTCCGATACATAATATGAAGCATGTTGATTTTTTCTCCCTCTTACGTAAATATGATATTGTAATTCAAAAGTTTTCAACTCGTTCCTTAATTCCTCCATCAACTCTTCGTATCGTTCTTTATTATCAAATTCGTAAATGGAGTAGTTTGAAATTCCAGTAGGTTGTATGTTTAAAATCTTTGATAATTGGATTGGACAAATGACTTTTTTCGGACTTCTTGATAGCCGGATTTTTTCGTAATTATCTTTCAATTCTCTTATGTATTCGATTTCAGTCTCACTTTCTCTTTTATCTTTGAAATTACCTTTAGACAATATTTGTTCTTTTTCTTGGCTTTGAATTCTGCCAGAATCAATTGATAATTTGTATATGTCTTTCAATCTTATGTTCTTCTTTGATAGGAAACTCATAGTTATTAAAGTTTATAGTTAATGAAGTCATACTGCTTTTTTTAAATGATTTTTTTGACCTTATGACGCCCAACGGTTATGTGATATGTGGCGTTGGTGTAGCCAATGATCATAATATCACTTGTTAGATGCTTTTTTAAATTTATTATTTATATATGACAGATACGCTACTTCTCTTCCAGGACCCTTGGACTCACCTAAAAGTAGATTGGTTTTTTGGCTTCGAAACATAACCGCCGATCGAAATGCTTTCATCCAATTTAATTTCAAAATATTTTCAACAATATCCAATGGCTTTAGTATAATTTCTAATGTTTTCATCCTGTACTTTAGTTTATACCGTTTCATTGTTCTTTCGTATTCTAACAAAAGCAGGTCTAATTCTTCAATTATTTCTGGTTTTAAATATTTTGAGTGTGACATTTTTGTAACCCAACTTAAAAATCTTTTACGAGCTATGATTACATTTTCATTATTTTTAAATTCAATCAATTCATCCCAGCTGACGGTATCATCGGGCACCGGAAAAAACTTGAATATTACATTTAGGACTTCATGTTTTCTTAAGTTGTAGCCTTCGAGATTCGATATCTTATTAACGATAGGTGTATATGTTCTTTCATCATTAACTTGCTCAAGAACTAATGATGTTTTTCGAGTTAAATATTCAATTTGCTTTAGAATACGAATAGACACCGCTTCAACGAAGTTCTGAGCCTTTACATTTTTTTCCTTCTCAAATTCCTCTCCGTTTAGGTGTTCAAGATTTTTTAAATTTAAATCAATCGATTGCAGATGAGTTGTAATTTCTGTATCCATTTTATTTTCAAGAATGAATAAATCCTGCTTTATTTCTTCAGATGCCGTTCTGATAATTTCATTATAATTGAGATCTTTAATTATCTCATTCTTCAGCAGGTACTCTATTTCAGCTCTTTGAAAATTAACTAAATCCTCGGAAAGGCAATATTTGTCCTTATACTTAGCAGAGAATTGATCTGGATGATAATCCAAAAAAAAATTCGCGATGTATTCGTATGTATCGTAGTCTATTCTTAATGTATCAAAATACAAAAAATCTCTTTTCAAGTTTACCACTGATTGGTAAGTAGGATTTAAGATTCCAATTTTATTCATTTCTCAAAATATTAGTACATGTAAGTGTCTTTTATTTGAATTTAATGTTGATCAAGTTATAAACTGACCATTATCATCTATTGCATCTAACGTATCTGTGATATGGAACGGACGCAGTGATAGCAAGTCTGATCATCATACACCATGTTAGGTGCTTTTTTCA
Organism: Bacteroidota bacterium; assembly: GCA_039194925.1. Lineage (GTDB taxonomy): Bacteria > Bacteroidota > Bacteroidia > Chitinophagales > Saprospiraceae > CAJXUU01. Next base: position 1,934 of record JBCCVV010000372.1, on the reverse strand, counting down.
CCTTCATTAGCTAAGATGATTAATTTTCCTTGTTCCATCAAGACTTTTATTGGTTTACCTTCTTCGAAGCCAAGTTTTTCCAGCCACTTTCCTTACAAACGAATTTCAGGAACCACAGTATAATCCCAAGTTCTGCGTTTAGATTTAGTATATACTTTTAGCTTTCTGAACTTCATTTGTCGTATTATTGTGTGACATATCTAAATATAAATACTGACTTGTCAAACTTTAATATGACATTTTTGTCGTATAGTTTGCTGACATTTGTTTTATGACAAAGGACGAGTTGAAGAAAAAGATAGGTCAACGAATTGTTGAGTTGAGAAGCCAAAAAGGTTGGAGTCAATCTTATTTGGCAAGGGCTTGTGGCAAAGATAGGCAGGCGATAGAGAAGTTGGAGAATGGAAAAGTTAATCCTACTATTTACACATTACATGAAATTTCATATGCCCTCGAATTTCCATTATCTGAACTAATAAACTTTTAAATCAAATTTTGTTAAGGATTTGATATAAAGATTAACCCTTATATTCACTTCGTAGCTTTTTTATGGTTGCATGCGCTGTTTTTTTAACTAGCTCATTTTCTGTGTTCAGAATCTCTTCTATTAAAGGTAAAGCGCTATTTAAGTTTCGCAAATAACAATATTTGCAGGCAAGGTCAACAACTTTATAATCAGAAGAAAGAAGCCAACGTGGAACCACATTATCTATTTCAAATATTATTTCCTCACATATTTTCCTTTTATCTTCCTCGATTTGGATATCAGAAATTAGTTTTTGAATAATGTTATTAAGCGTTGAGACTAGAAAAGTTAATACTGCCCATCCAACATATAAATTTTCTTTTCTCAGTGAAGTATTACATACTTTCAAGCGTTTTATAAACCATTCAATGCTAACAGGATAATAGAATTCAACAATAGACATCATCCTAGTCCTTTTTTCTCTAAAGTAATTTATTTCTTGTAAGCATTTGAATAAAGCATCAAATTCCTTTTCCGATATATCCCGACTGTTTATAAGATAATTTGCCAATAAATCCTGTAACTCATAATAAGCTGAATCCCTAATACTTAATCTCTTTGGAGCGAACTTGCTAAGACCTTCTTCTGTAAAATGGTAAAAATCTGAAATATTTTGTAATATGATTTTCTTGACATTAAAATCAATATTTTTTGAGAAAACCTTTTCCATTGCTAATTTGTAATATATTCTTCTCTCCTTAGTTTCTACAGTTTCTAAGGCAAAAAATAGTTTTCTTTTACTTATTGGGTTCTCCGAAGATACAAATACATCAAAATATTCTTGAATTGGATTATTGTTTTTATCAAGCAGTCTTTTTGAATTGAATTTATTTTCTGAATTCCATTTCATATGAATTGTTATTTAATGAGGGGAAATCTAATTACAATTGGTTCTGTTTTTTCTTCTTTTAATTCGTTAGGAGATTCAACATCATGCCATTTGACACAAATACTTAACTTGTATAAATATCCCTTTTGAGAGGTCAATTTTAATTTAAATCCATCTATATCACCATTTTTATAATACCATTTTTTGTTTATATCTTGGACCTGATATCTTTTCGCTTGTGCAGTAAGTTCCAGTCTAATGTTGTATTCTTTCATAACTGCTCCTATCCAACGAGACTCAAATTCGTTAGATTTAAATACATTATGAACATCAATATAAATATCATCTATTAGGGCTATTTTGCCTCCAGTATTTGAAACAGTGAATGATAAAAAAACGCAATCATTATGCTGATCCCAATTGCTGCTATAAATATTTAAATTTATATTTGGATCACTTCCCGCTGTATCAATAAATGTTGATGTTTTAAAAAATTGGTTGATTAAGTGCTTATTTTTTAATATTAAGGAGAGTAGTTTTGTCTCACCCCAATAATCTATTTTAAGAGCATTAATAATG
>JBCCVV010000371.1:0-4920 GCA_039194925.1 Bacteroidota bacterium | reverse complement strand
TGGTAAATGGAAAAATGCAATGTATTTCAATAAATTCGGACTTTCCATGCTTGATGAGCGAGAGGGCTGTGAAGTAATTCTTACCAAAACTGAAAATGGATACGAAGGCAGCACTCAAGGTGATAATTGTAAATCATCGTTACGAGGAGCAAGCTATGCGACCTCCAAGGTAAGTATGTCGGCCAATAAAATTACGAGTTGGGATCAGGGCTTTGATGAATCAGGAAACCAAGTGTGGGGAGCAACGAAGGGACCTTACGAGTTTGTGAAATTGAAAAATTAATCCTTATTCGATTCAAATTTATACTGAGCTAGGAAATAGCGCATCGTTCTAAGACAATATTCTTACATGCGATATTACCAAGGAGGCAATAGTTTGTATCTACTGGATATTCTACTTTGTTTGACAGTTGCATTTCACTTTTGGTTTTACTCAAAAGGAACGATATACGCATAGGTAATTGTCCTGTAGAGCACAGTTGAGCATTGACAAGTGCAATGATTATCTAATTTTCACCAAAGTGGAGAAATCCAGCTTTCATCGACAACTTAATATTTTTTCAAAACGAAACTTTGAGTTGCACCTTGTTTGACACATCTATTAATAATGCGTATCTTTAGAATATATAACCAATAGTTTATCCCGATCATTTTAAACGTTTTGGTTATGAATACACTTATTAAGTTTTCGCTCTTGTCTTGTGTCGCTGTTTTAATTCATACTGCTTCTTATTGTCAAAATGTGGGAATTGGGACTCCGATGCCTTCCGAAAAGCTTGAAGTCTCTGGAATAATGTATACCAACAGTGGCGGAGTACGATTTCCAGATGGAACATTACAAACTACAGCAGCTCAGTCCGGCAATGAAGTTGATGCTTCAAAAGTTCGGGCTGTTGGGTTTTTAACCATAGATGGTATCACCGGCCCCTTGGATACTTTGGGTCTTTTAGGCACATTTCCAGTTTACAAAGCCTTTCAAAGCAATTCCTTTCCAGTAGGCGCTGATTTTGGAGATTTAGAGGTGGTAACAGACTTTGGGACGTCATCTGTTGAGCTCATGCAATATGTAACACAAGGAGTAATTTTTTCTCACGCCTCTTTCTTTCTGGCCGAATACAATTCAATGGGTACACCAATAATATATCAACAAATTGGATTGGGATTTGCTCGGATTACTATGGGTGATTTTGACTTGCAGCACAAAGTCGGAAATGAATTTTCTCATTTGATAAGATTGAATATTACCAGCAGATATGTCGGTTGGCAAGAACAAATAGGAGGAAACTGTTTTTGCTGGGATACTCAAAACAATGTTAGTGCATCGTGCAGCAATTGTATTGATTAATGTCGAAGGCGCAACCAAAAAGCTTGTCCAATATTTTATACCTCTACTAAAGTTCCGACTTGTTCTCCTTCAATAATTTTGAGCAGATTTTTGGAATCGTTGATGTCAAAAACGATAATTGGAATTTTATTTTCCAGACACATCGTAAAGGCGGTCATGTCCATCACATTAAGCCCCAGACTAATTACCTTTTCAAAGGAAATGGTCTCGAACTTGGTAGCCGTAGGATCTTTTTCAGGATCACTGGAATAGATGCCATCGACTCGTGTTCCTTTTAAGATTACTTCGGCGTCGATCTCACTGGCTCTTAGGGCTGCTGCAGAATCGGTCGTAAAATAAGGACTTCCTGTACCTGCGGAAAAGATGACCACTCTGCCTTTTTCCAGATGTCTGATCGCTCTTCTACGAATATATGGTTCTGCGATTTGTCGCATTTCGATGGCTGAGATCAAACGAGTGAAAACACCCATTCCTTCCAGAGCACTTTGTAATGCCATACCGTTTATACAAGTGGCCAGCATACCCATATAATCTCCCTGTACACGGGTTATGCCGGAGTGAGCCGCATTTAACCCTCTGAAAATATTACCACCACCAATCACGATGGCTACTTCAATTCCCCTACCAACTAAGGTTTTGATTTGATAGGCATAGTGACTTAACATATCCGGAGAAATTCCAAAATTTTGGTCGCCCATCAAAGATTCACCGCTTAGCTTTAGTAATACTCGTTTATATTTTTGGCTCATATTCAGGTATGGATTAGCTTTTTACTCAAGTCGAAGATACTATTCGTTTTAAAGCCTTTATAATGTATTTTAATTTATTTTAATATGTCGGTCCTTAAATTGTGTAAATGCAGAATATATTACAATGTGGACACAAAAAAAGCGACTCAAAAATGAGCCGCTTTTCAAATCGTTAATTTATCCTAATTTGACGTGTTTGAAGTCAGTCACGGTCAATTCTGAATCAATGCTCTGTAAGAATTGAGCAATTGATTGTTTGTTGTTTTTAACGAATGCTTGATTAAGCAATGTGTTCTCTTTGAAAAACTTGTTCAATTTTCCAGTTGCTATTTTCTCAAGCATGGCTTCTGGTTTTCCTTCCTGTCTCGCCACATCCATTCCTATTTCAATCTCTTTTTGGATTACGTCTTGAGATACACCATCTTTATCAACCGCAATAGGCTTCATGGCAGCCACTTGCATAGCAACATCTTTACCCGCTGACATGAAATTATCAGAAGCTTTACTTAATCCTACGATTACACCAGCTCTGTTACCCATATGGATGTAAGATACAACCATTGGAGCTTCTAATCTTTGATAATCTGCGAGTTCAATTTTTTCACCGATTACACCCGTTTGCTCAACGATTTTTTCTCCAAGAGAAATTCCTCCAAACTCCATACCCAACAAGTCATCCTTAGTTTCTGGGAATTTAGTCAAAGCCATTTCAGCAATTTTTTTGGTCATATCTACGAAATCGTCATTTTTAGAAACGAAATCAGTCTCACAACTCAATCTTACTACTACGCCTTTGCTATTATCGTCAGATACCAACGCAAGTACAACACCTTCTTTAGCATCTCTGTCTGCTCTTTTCGCTGATAATTTTTGGCCTTTCTTTCTTAAAAATTCGATAGCTGCGTCGAAATCCCCGCCAGTTTCGGCAAGTGCTTTTTTGCAATCCATCATACCGGCACCGGTCATATCTCTAAGCCTTTTTACATCTTTGGCTGATATTTTAACCTCACTCATATTTGATGATTATTTTTTATGATTATTAGTTTAAATGATTTGAGTTCTAACTCAGTGGAAATTTTAATTTGATGCAGCTGCACTTTCCGCTTTTGCATTTTTTCGCTCTTCCAATCCTTCTTTAATCTGAGATACCAGGTAGTCTGTAATTATTTTCACAGATTTAGAAGCATCGTCGTTTGATGGTATGGCAAAATCAACTTTGTTTGGATCTGAATTTGTATCTACCATAGCAAACGTCTGAAGACCTAATTTCTTAGACTCAGCAATTGCAATGTGCTCGTGGTGAATATCCACAACAAAAACTGCTTGTGGCAATCTGTTGATGTTTGCGATACCACCCAACACTTTTTCCAATTTATTTCTTTCTCTGGTCAGTGTAAGTCTCTCTTTTTTAGTGATACTTGAAAGACTACCATCAGCCAACATCTTATCAATGTTATTCATTTTCTTTACTGACTTTCTGATCGTAGAGAAGTTGGTCATCATACCACCCAACCATCGGTCGGTTACGTGCGGCATGTTTACGGACTCTGCCGCTTTAGCCACGATATCTTTTGCTTGCTTTTTCGTAGCAACAAAAAGAATCTTTTTTCCTGATTTAGCCATCTGCTTCATTGCTTTACCAGAAGCCTCAAGGCCTTGAGCGGTTTTGTTAAGATCTATGATATGGATACCTTTCTTTTCCATGAAGATATTTGGAAGCATTTTAGGATTCCATTTTCTCTTCATGTGTCCATAGTGAACTCCGGCATCAAGTAGTTCTTTATATGTAGGTAACGAAGTACTCATTTTTATAACTTTTGAAAATTGATAAATAATAAAGATTAACGTTTTGAGAATTGGAAGCTCTTTCTTGCCTTTGGCTTACCAAACTTCTTACGCTCAACCACTCTTGCATCCCGGGTAAGGAACTTTTTCGCTTTAAGTGGAGATTTGAAATCTTCATTCACTTTTACTAATGATCTGGAGATCGCTAATCGAATAGCTTCTGCCTGACCTTTGTATCCACCACCTTTCACATTGATTTTAACATCGTATGAGCCAGCAGCTTCGATGGTGGTCAATGGATCCGTTACTTTCATTTGAATATCTGGCATTGGAAAATAATCTTTAAGATCTTTACCGTTGATGGTAATTTTTCCTGAGCCATTTGTAAGATAAACTCTTGCTACAGAAGCTTTCCTACGTCCTATGCTATTAATCATTTCCATATGCTCTTAGAATTTTAATTCAGTTGGTTTTTGTGCTGTATGTGGATGCTCTGATCCTTCATACAAGAATAATTTTTTGATCATGGCTCTTCCGAGTTTAGTCTTTGGAAGCATTCCTCGGACTGCACTTTCCATAATTCTTAATGGCTTTTTCTCCATTACTTCACGTGCTGTTGTCGACTTTTGTCCTCCAGGATAACCACTGTATCTCAAATAAGTTTTATCGGCTAATTTGTTGCCCGTAAATCTAACTTTATCTGCATTCAATACAATTACATAGTCACCTGTGTCTACGTGCGGGGTGTAGCTCGGCTTGTGCTTTCCTCTTAATACAGAGGCAATGTTTGATGCCAATCTCCCTACCGTCTCTCCTTCAGCATCCACTACGAACCATTTTTGTTCTACGGTATTAGCGTTTGCTGAAATTGTTTTATAACTTAGTGTATCCACTTTTTATAGGTATTTCATTATTAATAAATATCGCTCTTTTCTTAAGCGGCTGCAAAGGTAATTTTAAATTGATCGTTCTGCAACTGTACGACCGCTACTTATTGTACCAATGTTCGATATTTATGGGTCACCTGCCCCGGCAATTTTG